>DATJYV010000023.1:0-3758 GCA_035499415.1 Bacteroidota bacterium | reverse complement strand
GGAAATCTCCTGAAACGCGAAGATATCCTGTCTCTCTGCGCGTCGACGAAAGGTATTGTCGTTGCCGACCAGGCGTACATCGAATTTGCCCCGGCCGCCGGCGACCTTGCCCGCGAGGTCGAGCGTTTCGATAACCTCGTCGTGCTTCGGACCTTCTCAAAGGCATGGGGATTGGCAGGCATGCGCCTCGGATATTGCATCGCAAACCCGCAGCTGATCTCCTACCTTCTCCGGATCAAATCTCCGTACACGGTCGGCGCCGTCACGACCCACCTTGCCCTCTCTGCATTGAAGAACCCCTCATTTCCCCGTGATGCCGCCGCGACCGTCGTCCGTGAACGTGATGCCCTCAGCGAGCGCCTCAGGGCTTTCCCGGCGGTCATCGGTGTCGCGCCAAGCGATTCAAACTTTCTGCTGGTCAGATTTCGGGAGGCGAAAAGAGTCTATGAATCTCTTCGTGCCTGCGGCATTATCGTGCGCCGAAGATCGGAGCAGCGTCTCGCAGATTGTCTCAGGATCACCGTCGGAACATCCGAGGAAAATAGCCGATTGCTTTCGGAGATCGGGAAGATCGTATGAAGAAAATCGTGTTCGTGGACCGAGATGGGACGATTGTGCGCGAACCGCCGGACAAGCAGGTGGATTCGCTTGAGAAACTTGATTTCGTTCCTGGGATTATCGCAGGCCTGCGGTCGCTCATCGAAGCGGGCTTTTCGCTGGTGATGGTTTCGAATCAGGACGGACTTGGCGGCAAAGGGTATCCTCGGAAATCGTTCACAATCGTTCAAAAAAAACTCCTTGGCATCCTGGCCGGGGAAGGGATTCGGTTCGATCGGGTCTTGATCTGCCCTCACCGAAAGGATGATCAATGTGATTGCCGGAAGCCGCGGCTCGGGCTTGTGAGGGAATACGCCGGCCCCCGGTCGTTTGACCGCAGCGGGTCGTTCGTCCTCGGTGATCGGACCAGTGATCTCGAATTTGCGCGCAATCTTGGGATCCGCTCCGTATTTCTTTCAAACCGAAAGTCGACTCTTGCCTCATACACCACGTCATCGTCGGAAGATGCTTGCCGCTACATTGCAGCTTCAGCCCGTTCCGCAAGCATTTCCCGGAAAACGACGGAGACGGCCATCCATGTCCATGTCGCAATCGATGGAAGGGGGAAGTACGATATCTCAACCGGAATTCGTTTCTTCGACCACATGCTTTCCCAGCTCGCGAAGCACTCCGGGATCGATATCGAACTGAAAGCCCGGGGCGATCTCGACGTCGACGAACATCATACCGTGGAGGATGTGGGAATCGTTCTAGGGACCGCGCTTCGGCGCGCCCTGGGGGACAAGCGGGGAATAGAACGCTTCGCCGCGCCGCTCGACGAATCCGTCGCTGCCGTGGTGCTCGACCTGAGCGGACGCAGGTACGTGTCGTTCCAATGCGATTTCAAAAGGGAATCAGTCGGAAACCTGCCGACGGAATTGGTGGAGGACTTCTTCCGCGCGTTCGCGGACGGGCTTGGGGCGACGCTTCACATCGACTGTCGCGGACGGAACGACCACCACAAGATCGAAGCGATTTTTAAATCGGTCGGGCGCGCTTTGCGGGCTGCGGTGTCGATCGACCCGCGTGCACGTCGCCGGATCCCTTCGACGAAAGGGATTCTGTGATTGGCCTCGTCGATTACGAATCGGGGAATATCGCCTCCGTATCGAACGCACTGAAGGCGATCGGAGTTCAATACATTGTATCGAGTGAACCTTCTGAGCTTGGACGGTGCAGCGGAATCATTCTTCCCGGCGTGGGAGCGGCGCCGGGGGCGATGGCCGCATTGCGGCGCAGCGGCCTGGACAGCTATCTGACGAGCTGTGAGGTTCCGCTCCTCGGCATTTGTCTCGGCATGCAAATTCTCTACCGTTCATCCGAGGAAGGAAATACGACCTGCCTGGGACTCCTGCCGGGCGTCGTGAAGAAATTCGACCGAGCAAACCAAAAGGTCCCGCACATGGGATGGAATGAATGCTCACTTTTGAAAAACCACCGGCTCATGGATGGAATCCGGGTGAACGAGTTCTTTTACTTTGCCCATTCATACTATGTCGAGTCCGACGAGCTCCCGGTGTCTGTCGCGAAACACGGCAACGTATTTCCGGCCGTTGTCGCACGGGGCAATTTGTACGGAACACAATTCCATCCTGAAAAATCCGGGAGTGCCGGTTTAACGCTCCTCCGAAACTTTGACGCTCTGTGCAGATAATCCCCTCAATCGATATCGTCGAAGGCAAATGCGTTCGCCTCTCGGAAGGAAAGTTCGAGTCGCAGAAGATGTATGGCATAGGCGCGGTGGACGCGGCGATGAGATTTTTCCATGAAGGCGCCGCACTTCTTCACGTCGTTGACCTCGAAGGCGCCGGGGCCGGACGTGTGACGAACTGGGAGGCGATTCAAGGGATTTGCAATATTCCGGGCTTGCGTGTGCAGGTTGGCGGCGGATTTCGGACGGACGCCGATGTCGATCGACTGCTGGCTCTGGGAGCTGAGCGTGTTGTCAGCGGAACACTCGCAATTCGTTCTCCGGAAGTGATCGAACGATGGGCGAAACGATTCGGACCTCAGCGCCTTTGCATCGCGCTCGACACGAAAAATGGTGCGATTGCCGTGGACGCCTGGCGCCGCGTCAACCCCATTCCGTTTGAGACCGCCGTTCGGGGGATGATGGATCTGGGAATAACAACGTTTCTCTCAACCGACGTCGAGCGGGACGGCACGATGAAGGGGCCGAATCTCAAATGGTACTCGGAAATTGTTCGGAGGTTTCCGCACATCCGATGGTTCGCCTCGGGGGGAATTAATTCGATCGAAAGTGTTCGCCTCCTTCATGAGACGGGCGTTGCAGCGGCCGTCATCGGGAAGGCCTTGTATGAAGGGGGGATGACGTACGAAGAGTGTGTGAGGAGTCTATGCTAACGCGGCGCATCATCCCGTGCCTCGACATTCTCGACGGAAGGGTGGTGAAGGGGACAAAATTCAAGAATCTCGTCGACGCCGGAGAGCCGATCGAGCTCGCGTCCCGCTACTCGGCGGAAGGGGCCGATGAGCTCGTGCTGCTCGATATATCAGCGACGATCGAAGGACGAAAGCCGTTCTTCGAAACCGTCGCCCGCGTCGCGCAGAAAGTGGCAATTCCGCTTACTATTGGAGGGGGGATTCGAACGCTGGAGGACATATTGGAATTGCTGCGGCGAGGGGCCGATAAAGTGACTCTTAACACCATTCTCCTGCAAGAAAACGGACTCCTCAAAGAAGCATCAGCCCGGGTCGGGTCGCAGGCGCTCGTCGCATCGGTCGATTGCCGTCGTTCGGACGACTCATGGGAAGTATTCACTCGGAGCGGAACGCACGACGCCCGCCGAGATGCAATAACGTGGGCGAAAACCGTGGTCGCGCACGGGGCCGGCGAGATCCTCGTTACGTCGATTGACCGCGACGGAACAAGATCGGGATACGACGTGGCATTACTCCGAAAAATCACGGATGCAGTCTGCGTTCCCATCGTTGCTTCCGGCGGCGCGGGATCCGTGGAACAGATCGCGGATGCGCTCATCCTCGGGAACGCGGACGCCGTTCTGGCGGCGAGCATCTTTCACTTTCAACACATACGAATCGGAGATCTCAAGCGGGATCTTTCCGGGAAAGGAATTCCCGTGCGACTATGATGGAGCAAATGAACTTCGGGAAAATGAACGGTGTGGTGCCGGCGGTCG
>DATJYV010000022.1:0-3922 GCA_035499415.1 Bacteroidota bacterium | reverse complement strand
CGCCGTCCTTGAAGAGGGAAAGCAGAAGATCGCCGTCGACGTGTCAAGAATTTTTCAGGAACTCCTCGGCAAATCCCAGCCCGGAAATCCCGCGGAGTGGTCGAGCGCATATCTGAGCTTTCTCGGTCGACTCGAGAGCTATCTTGCGTGGATTTCGGAGCAAGTGAGAAAATGAGGATCAAGGCGAAGGACTGAGGGTTGAGGATTGAGGTGTAGAGCGTGAACCGTGCGGGAATTTGGTAATTGGGTGATTATCGATCTGGTAACGGGAAGAGCGGAATGAATTTTCGATTGCCGAACTCCGATTGTCAATTGAAGAGTGCTCGTCAGTTTCCTGCAAATGGATTTCCGCTCTCGAACCTGACACGAATCTGAAACTCTCGTCGTTCGTACCCAACAACGCATTCGGAAATTGGCAACTGAAAGTCGCCGGCCCGGTTACGCAATTAACAAATTAACCGACCACTAATTTTCTCCCGTTCTTGTGAACATCTGGTCCATCATCCTCGACGCGCTTGTCGTCATGTTCTTCGTCATGCTGAACGGCTTCTTCGTTGCGGCGGAGTTTGCGATCGTCAAAGTGCGCTCGACGCAGATTGAACCGCTCGCGCAGAAAGGAAACCGGCGGGCGAAAATCGCGCAGGAGATCATCTCCCATCTGGACGCTTCCCTCTCCGCAACGCAGTTGGGAATCACCATGTCGAGTCTCGCCCTCGGATGGATCGGCGAGCCGCTCGTCGCATCCCTCTTCGACCCTCTGTTCACCGGCTTCGGCATCTCGGACCCGCGGCTGATCCACGGAGTCTCGTTCGCGGTTGCGTTCTCCATCATCACCCTCATCCACATCGTCCTCGGTGAACTCGGCCCCAAATGGATCGCCATCCAAAACGCCGGCCGCACAACGCTCTGGACCGCGTATCCGCTCAAACTTTTTCTGACCGTCTTCAAACCGTTTATCTGGGTCCTCAATTCGCTCGCGAATGCTCTTATCGCACTTCTCGGGATCCAGCCGCTGAGAAACACGGAACTCGTGCAGTCCGAGGAGGAGCTGCGCCTCTCGCTTGCCCAGAACAAACGCGTGTCGGGCGCCAGCAAGAACATCGTCCTCAACGCCATGGACTTTCGCCGAAAGCAGGCAAGACACGCAATGGTCCCGCGGCGCGAAATCGTGGCGCTTTTGGCCTCCGCACCTTTCAAGACTTCGCTCGAAATCATCCGTGCGCATAAATTCTCCCGATTTCCGGTTTATAAGGAGACGATCGACAATGTCATCGGCATCCTGCACACCAAGGAGGTGTTCAAGTTCGACAAGCACCTCGACCCTCATTTTGAAATCTCCTCGATCGTCCGCGACCCGGTCGTTCTGCCGGAAACGGCGCTTCTGGAAATTGTCCTCGAAACCATGCTCCGGCGAAAAACCCACATGGTGATCCTCGCGGATGAATACGGCGGGACCGCGGGCCTCATCACCCTCGAGAATGTGCTCGAGGAGCTTGTCGGACCGATCCAGGATGAATTCGACCGCGAGACGCCCGACGTATTGAAAGTCGGGGAAAACGAATACGTCGTCAGCGGCGGCATGACGACGAACGACATTGAACGGTTGATCAGCCGGGAACTTTCATCCGGCGAGATTCTCTCGATCGGCGGTTTTGTCATCGAGCGCCTCGGCCATATTCCGCGGAAGGGGGAACGACTGAAAACCAACGGGGCCGAATTCACCGTGGAGAAAGTCGAGAATAATGCCGTCGAATCGCTCCGGGTCAAGCGGACTCCGGTCGAGCAAGACGGAGACGAATCCAATACCGGCGGGTGATTTCATGAGATCCATGCGCACCATCGTTCTTTGGCTTCTGGTCCAATCGTTTACTTCGACACTTTGCCTGTCGCAGGCGAACCCTCCCTCATGGGCCCGGGATGCGGTTTGGTACCAGATCTTTCCCGAACGCTTCCGCAACGGCGACCCGTCGAACGACCCGACCGCGGAGGAGCTCGAGCTTCCCCCTTCACGCCCCTGGCATATTTCCCCCTGGACGAGCGATTGGTACAAACTCCAGCCGTGGGAAGAAGTTCACGACAAGAATTTCTACGCGAATGTGTTCGACCGGCGATACGGCGGCGACCTGCAGGGAGTGATCGACAAGCTCGATTATTTGAAAGACCTCGGCATCAACGCCATCTATCTCAACCCCATTTTCGAGGCGTTCTCACTCCACAAGTACGACGCTTCGACCTATCATCACATCGACAACAACTTCGGGCCGGACGCAAAAGGCGACCTGAACATTATCGCGCAGGAAACCGACGACCCGTCGACATGGACCTGGACGGCGGCAGATTCTCTCTTTCTCAAACTCATCCGCGAAGCGCACAAAAGAAACATCCGCATCATCATCGACGGCGTGTTCAATCACAGCGGGACGCGGCACTGGGCATTCCAGGATGTGGTGAAGAATCAGCAGAAGTCGCGTTATGCGGATTGGTACAGAGTCACGCGGTGGGATGACCCGGCCACGCCCGAAAACGAATTCGACTACAAGGGGTGGTGGGGCGAAAAGCATCTTCCGGAATTCAACCGGGATGAGAAGAACCTCGTTGAGCCCGTGCGGCGGTATTTCTTCAACATCACGAAGAGGTGGATGGACCCGAACGGCGACGGAAATCCTGCGGACGGCATCGACGGATGGCGGTTGGACGTCGCGAACGAAATCCCGTCGGGATTCTGGCGCGAGTGGCGCGGGTTGGTCAAGAAGATCAACCCGGAGGCGATCATCATCGGAGAGATCTGGGATGATGCGGCGAAATGGCTCCAGGGCGACCAGTTCGACGCAGTGATGAACTATCCGGTCGCGAGGGCATGCGTCCGGTTTTTCATCGATACCGGGAGCAAACGATTCACGCCCGGAGAGTTCGACCGGGAGCTTGAGGACATTCGCAAGAGCTATCCGGCACCGGCGAATTACGTCCTGCAAAACCTGCTCGACAGCCACGACACCGACCGGCTGCCGTCGATGGTGAGGAACCCGAACCGCGCGTACGACCGTCAGGGGAGTGTGCGGGAAAATCCCTCCTACGACATCGGCAAACCGACGGCGGACGACGTTCGCGTGCAGAAGCTTGTGGTACTTTTCCAGATGACGTATGTCGGGGCGCCGATGGTGTACTACGGCGATGAGACGGGCATGTGGGGGGCCGACGACCCGGACGACCGCAAGCCGATGGTGTGGGACGATTTGAAGTACGACGACGAGAAAACCAGCCCGATAGCGGGAAAGTCGCGGACCCCCGACCGGGTGGCGTTCGACCAAACGCTCCACGACGCTTACAAGCAGATGATTAAGATCCGGAACGACAATCCGGCCCTGCGGCGAGGGACATTTCGCAAGGTTTTAACGGACGATAGCCGCGGAATCTACGCGTTCGAGCGGGTTGACGGGGCGAACGACGTTTTGGTCGTGTTCAACAACACGTGGTCGATGCAGTCGATTTCCGTAGAGGCATCGGGAACATTTGAGGAAGCGCTTTCAGGGGGCGTCTTAACTTCCGACTCCAATAGCATAAGAGTGTCGCTCGACGGAAAATCAGGAGCCGTCCTTATTAGGAAATGAGGGTCGAGGGTGGAGGGTGAAGGAATGAGAGAATGGAAGATGGGGGTTTCGGGCTGCAGCCCTCATGGTACTTCCAAGTTTTTCTCACGCACAACGATTTACGATCCTCTATCTACTTCTCAAAACTCGCAACTCGTAACTCGTAACTCGCAACTCGAAACTCGAACCCTCTCTTCACCATTCATTATTCACTTTTGACCATCTTTCCATGAACGAAACCCCTCAACAATACACCGAGCGCATTCTGAGTTACCAGCGCGGGAAAGAGCCGATGAAAATACTCGCGGCCACGCCGGCGAGGATCGCCGCGCTCA
>DATJYV010000021.1:0-2396 GCA_035499415.1 Bacteroidota bacterium | reverse complement strand
ACGATCAACAGATTCCCCTTGAGGTTCGCCGCATACGCGAGCGGAGAACCGAGACGATACCCTTCTTCGTTTTGCGACGGGAGTCCCATGTAGCGTTCCTGATACGTCGCATCGTACAGTCGCTCGTCAGGAACGGGGGCGACGGACATACCGGTTTGATACAAATCCGGATATCGAAGGATCATGTTCAACGTCATCGACCCTCCGCCGCTCCATCCCCAGACCCCGATGCGGGTCGAATCGACATACGGCCAGGTGCGGATGATCCGAATCGCGGCTGCCTGGTCGTGCGAGGCAAGAATTCCGATCTGGCGGTAGACGCTTTTGCGCCACGCACGTCCTTTCGGCGCAGGCGTCCCGCGATTGTCCACACTCACGACGATGTATCCCTGCTGGGTCAACATCTCGTGCCAGAGCGACCGGCTCCCCCATGAATCGAGAACTGTCTGGGCCGCCGGCTCTCCATAGACATAGACAAGAACCGGATACTTCCTGGATGCGTCGAAATCGAACGGCTTCATCATCCATCCGTCCAGCGTCACGCCGTCGGCGATGTCGAGCTTGAAGAACTCCGTTTTTGAGCGAGAGAGCTTCGACAGCTTCTCGCGCAACTTCGTATTATCCACAAGCGTCCGTACGGTCTTGTGACCGGGGAGCGTTACGAGGTCAATGGTGGTCGGCTCCGTAAACGTGGAATAGAAGTGGATCGCCCGCTTGCCGTCGGGCGATATCTGGTATCGGTGCGTCCCCGGTTCGTCCTCCGGCGTCACTCGTTCCGCCTTCCCTCCGCCCGCGATGCGAACCCGGTACAAGTATCGTTGCGTCGGATTATCGGGAGATGCCGTAAAATACATCCAGCCGCCCGTTTCATCGATCTTCTCCACGTTGACAACATCGAACGGTTCGGAGGTAATGAGCCGTTTCATGCGTCCGTCCCGCGAGCACAGATAGACGTGGCGCCAGCCGTCTTCTTCGCTCACCCAGGTGAACCGATTTCCCGCATCGAACCATTGCAGGTCGTTCACGACTTCAAACCACGCGTCGTCCCTGCCGACGAGGATCGTGTGCACCTTGCCGGTGTGCGAATCACCCAGCATCAACTCATCCGTATTCTGAAGCCGATTGATGTGCTGAAAAACTATTTCATCGGAATTTGCAGCCCAGTCCATGCGGGGGATGTAGGTGTTCCGCGTATCACCGGGAACCTGCATCCAGACCGTCGGGCCTCCTGCCGCGGGGACGACGCCGACCTTGCATGAAGAGAGCGTGTCACCAGCTTTTGGATACTGGACAGGAATGACGTAGGAATAGAGCGAGTCGGTATCGTTAATGAGGTAGAAGTCTCGAACGCCGGAAGCGTCGAGCTGCCAGTAGGCGATCGACTTGCTGTCAGGACTCCAGCGAAAACCGTCCCGGTCGTCCCATTCTTCTTCATAGACCCAATCGAACGTTCCGTTGATCACGGTCTTCGATCCATCCATTGTCAGACGAGTGATTTCTCCCGTTGCAAGGTCTTCGACGTAGAGGTCGTGCTCGCGTACGTATGCGACCTTCCTGCTGTCGGGGGAAAACTTCGCAAACATCAACGTTGACGGTTTTGCGTCTCCGCCGAGCTTCCGGACGACCTTTCCATCGAACACCCAATAGTCTCCGCGTGTATTTTGCCTCCAGACGCGTTTCGAATTCGTGTAGACCATCAGGAGGCGCTGGTCGGGAGACCAGGTGTAGTCTTCGATACTGAGGGAAGTTGAGTCCGTCGCCGGGATGAGCTGCGAAGCTTCGACGAGGATTTCCCGCGATCCCGACGCGGCGTCGTACCGTACGATGTCGCGCGCTCCTCTGGCCTTCGCCGATGGTTCCAGAGTCGTATATGCGGAACCGTCTTTCAGCCATCGGGCGGGACCAAACCTTCCGGGATAAAACTCGTTTCCCTTGAAGATTCTGTCGATTGTCAGCTTCGACTCGTCCTGCGCAAAGGCCGAGGACGAGAGAATCAGTGCATAGAGGATGAAACGGCGTACGTTCATTGCGATTCCCTTCAATTGGCGAAGTGGAAGTGGCCGGGGATGAGTCTGATTAAGCGGCGCGGCATTCTTTTCCCCCGTCAAGAATCCCGGAATTTTTCAGAGACAAACTCGGCGAGCGTCCGGGGTTTAGCGTGATCTCCCTCAGTTTCTGTTTCTTCGCTCCCCCGGCAGATTCAGAGCCGGATGGACGTCGCCCCGATGGCACGTCGTGCAATTCACCGCCGCGCTCTCCTTGTCGACAATTCCCCGGACTTGCTCGGTGATCTCTCCCTGCATCTTCCACATCTTCCGCGCGGTTTCTTTCTCCGGCTTTTCATCGCTCTCCCATTTCGACGTGTTATGACAGTGCTCGCAATCGACGCCGAGCGC
>DATJYV010000020.1:0-11889 GCA_035499415.1 Bacteroidota bacterium | reverse complement strand
AGGAGGTCTCCGAAGAGCGCGTTGCTGCCAAACTCCAGCTTCATTCCGCTTCCGACGATCATCAGGATGATCCCTGTCATGGAAACGACCATGCCGACAATCGCCTGAGTCGGCACCCGCTCCTTCTGCATTCTCGCGTTCACATACGTCGTCCAGAGGGGGGACGTCGAGAGAAGGACGGAAGAGTTGCCGGCCGTTGTCCATTTTATGCCGAGAATATACATGAGCTGATAGGCAACGTTTGCGAGGAAACCGAGCCGGACGAATCGCGGCCAATCCTCCGACATGACGGGATTCCACTTCTGCCGGGTGAACAAGAGTCCCGCAATGAGCAGCGTCGCGACGATGTAGCGAATCCCGTTAAAGACATAAACATCGAGAAGCATCAGGCCGTACTTGACGAGGGGGGCATTCAGCGCCCAAATAAGCGCGACCCCGATCAGCAGAAACTCCGTCCGCCTCTCATCAGGCCGGTGGATCCGGTCGATCATCCCCGAATGGCCGGGCGGTGCGGCGTTCGTGCCGATACAACCGAACGGTCCGGCGTGTGGATCTTCCCCCCTATCTCTGCAACCATCGCAGGCAGCAACTCTACGTCTTCAACGTCCGTCCTGAAATTCACGATACATGCTCTGATGACGAATTTTTTTCCGATCAGCGTGCTCGAACAAAACGCCTTTCCCTGCTTCTGAAGCGTTGCAAGAATATCGGTGTTCAATTTATTGAGATACTCGGTGCCGCTCTCGCTTCGGTCAACACCGGAAGGTGCGAAGCGGAATGTGACGATGCTCAGCCCCAGGGAACAGGCCTCGAGCTCCGGGTATCGGCCGATGCATTCAAATAGATGCTCTGCCAGGCGGACGTCGTCCGAAATCATCCGGCGGTACCCGTTGAGTCCAACCTGACGCATGCCCAGCCAGATCTTCAAGGCGCGGAAGCTGCGGGAATTCTGTAAGCCACGTTCATAATAATTCGTCGGAACATCCTCGTCCGTTCCGTCGAACGTATAGTACGGCGGCCGGTAGCTGAATGTGTCCAGAAGATTCTGGGGATTCTTCACGAGGGCACATCCGGCCTCAAGAGGGGCGTAAAGCCATTTGTGCGGGTCGACGGCAACCGAGTCCGCGTCGCCGATGGCACGCAGGTCTTCCGGAGCATCTTTTAGGATCGCCGCCGGAGCACCGTACGCACCGTCGATGTGAAACCATATCTTCTGCTGCCTGCATAGCGCAGCGATCTCCCGCAATGGGTCGACTCCACCGGTCCCCACGGTGCCGGCCGTTCCGACCACCATCAAAGGCACACATCCCTGCGCGCGATCCTCCAGGATGCGGCGCCTCAACTCCTCAACGTCCATCCTCAGGTTTGTATCCACCGGGATCCACCGGATGCTTTCGGTTCCGAGGCCGAAAAGATCGGCCGCTTTCTGAATCCACGTGTGCGTTTCCGCGGATGTATAAACGGAAAATCTACCGACCGATTTTGCCGCGAGTCCCTCGCTGCGCACGTTCCACGGCACGGAACTCCGCCTTGCGGCGAGGAAGCAGACAAAGTTCGCCATATTCCCGCCGCTCACCAATATCCCGCCGGTGCTCGTCGGGTATCCGATGAGTTCCGCGGTCCAACGGATGACCTGCGATTCCATTTCCGTCGCGAGCGGGCCGAGTTGGAATGAGCCCACGTTCGGGTTGACGCTGGAGGCGAGCAGGTCCCCGAGCGCTCCGATGGGTGAGCCGGAGGAGGAGATGTAACCCCAGAATCGCGGGTGGCCGGTGAGAAGCGAATTGTCGAGGACAAGCTCCGCCGCCTCCCGCAACAGCTTCGAAGGGTCTGTTCCTTCGGCCGGGAATCTTCTACCCCCCTTCAGGAGCTTCCGTACTTCCCGTGGAGATCGTCCCGGATTAACCTCCCGCGAGGCGATTGTCGCCAGGAACTTTGCAATGTCTTCAACGAGCGTCTTCCCCAGCCGGCGGAACTTCCCGGGGTCGAGGTCGATGGGCGCCCGCCGTCTTCCCCGGCCTCGCGCAAGGTTCCGTACGCCGTCTGTCTTCGTTAAACGCCTCGTGCGGCGTCGCATCCGAGGGCTCATTTCGTGTTTTCGTCAATCCAATCCAGGACCGTGGAATACCAGAGCTTCGAGTTTCCCGGCTTCAGGACCCAATGTCCTTCATCCGGAAAGTAGAGAAGTTTCGACTTCACTCCCTGGCGCTGCAACGCCGTAAAGAGTTGAAGGCCCTCGCTCAGATCAACGCGGAAATCCTGCTGGCTGTGGATGACGAGAGTGGGTGTTTTGAAGTTCATGGCGGAATTGAGCGGCGACCATTTTTCGTACAACGACCTGTGCTGATAGGGCGTCCCGCCGAACTCCCACTCCGTAAACCACAATTCCTCTGTCGTTCCGTACATCGACGCGGGATTAAAAACACCGTCGTGGGTGACGATGCAGCGAAACCGGTCGGTGTGGCCTCCGATCCAGTTCATCATGTAACCGCCGTACGACGCACCCGCCGCTGCTACGCGTGTGCCGTCAAGAAAATCAAACGTTTTCAACGCGTAGTCGAGGCCTTTCATCAGGTCCTCGTAGACAGCGCCCCCCCAGTCCCTGCTGATCTCGTCCGTGAATTTCTGGCCGTAGCCCGTGCTCCCCCGCGGATTGATCATGATCACCGCGTATCCGCGCGAGGCAAACATTTCGGCGTTCCACCTGTATCCGAAATTATCCCCCCACTGTCCCTGCGGACCGCCATGGACGAGAAACACGACGGGCACTTTTGCCGACGAGGTTCCGCCGGGAGGCCGAACCAGCATGCCATGAACCCGGGTGCCTCCGGCTCCCTCAAACCAGAAATCTTCCTTCTCTTTCAAGTCGAGGGGAGCCGTTCGTTCGGCGTTGATTGACGTCAGTTGCTTCACATTCTCTCCCCGGGCGTCCATTCGAAACAATTCCGCCGGCTTGCTGGTGCTCTCATGAATATAGACGATGGATCTGCCGTCACCAGAAACGCGGAAGGAATGGTTGTATCCTTTTTCGGTCACGGGTTCAACGCTTTTGCCGGAAACCGGTACTCGAAAAATATTCTCGTTCCCCTTGTCGTCGGCGTTAAAGAAGAGGGACCTGGAATCCGGAGACCAGGCTACTTCGTTGACGCTCCTGTCGAAGTTTTCGGTCAGGTTGGTCCTCGTTCCCGTCGACCGCTCATAGAGAATCAGCTGATTCTGGTCCGCTTCAAACCCCGGGCGCTTCATTGCGCGGTAGGCGATAAACTTCCCGTCGGGAGAGTAGATGGGTTGACTGTCATCCGCGCGATTCTCGGTAATTCTTGCCGGCGCTCCTCCAGCGACAGGAACAGTGAAGAGGTCGTTGTTCGTGCTGGCGACGACCAGCGAGTCGGTATTGCGGGTGAAAACCAGTTCCCTGGAATCGGGGGAAAATCCGTAATCTGTCGACCCTCCGAGGTCGATGGGAGGCGTATCGAAATCTCCCGGAGTTACATCAACCGCCGGACCCCCCGTGATCGGCATGACAAAAACGTGAGTTCGTTTTCCGTCCTTCCAGTAATTCCAGACCCGGAGCGGCAGGTGCGTAAAAATCTTCCCATGCACCGGCGAATGATCTATGGCATCCATTCTCTTCTGATTGCAGTCCGCATCGGGGCAATCGGGATAGACATCCGTGTTGTAGGCGAGGAGTTTGCCGTCCGGGGAAGGCGCAAAGCCGTCGACGCCGCTGAAGACATGAGTCAACTTCCGAGCTTCGCCCCCGTCTGTCGAAATGCTCCATACCTGCGATTCACCGTCGCGTGTCGAGAGAAATACAAGGGTTTTCGAGTCGGGGAGCCAGCGGGGCGTATTGTTCGCCCGCTTCGCATCTGTTAATTGCTTGACGGCGCCCCCCGCAACCGGCACCAGGTAAATATTGCTGTTCGAAGTATTTTCCGACGCTTGGTAGTACGTCACGACGAATCCGACCATCTTGCCATCGGGCGATATCTGCGGGTCGCTGACGCGGCCGAATCCGATCATGTCGTCAAAAGTGATTGGCCTCAATGTTTGTGCAAACGAAACCGAGAAACCAAGGGTAAGTGCAAGGGCGAGGCGTTTCATGGAAGACTCCGGGGAAATGCAGTTCGTTCGAAACGGATAACCGCCGAGCTGAATGGTGCGGAGAAATATAGCTGAAATTGGAAAAAGCTACAACGCGGTCGCGCCGATTTCGAGAACGACTCTAGCGGGTTTCGGCTGGGGCGCCGCTCCCGACGGGTGCCGGCGATTCGTCGTAATACTCGGTCCGAATAAGTTTCCGGAACTTCTCCGGCATTTGCTCGAATGCGTGTTGCCAGCAGAGGTTGTGCGTGATAAACCAGTTGGCAAGGGTTTCGCCGTCATCGTTGCGCCAGCGGTCCCAGTAGCCGTCACTCGGGCGCTCGATCTTCCAGAAAAACTTCTTCGAACAGACGGAGCACGTGCGATCCTTGATGAGCGACATACGATTGTTAAAAGTTGTGATACATGGATTATTGCTTGCCGAAGAAGAAGATCAGGGGGCGCCAGACACGCTGAGCCCACGCTTTCTCGTGATGTTCCGCAGCCGGGTCGAAGTATCGGATGAAGTCTTTACCTTCCGCCAGGCCGATCTTCTGAAGCAACCCCGCCATTTCGTCCATCTGAGGTTTGAGAGACCCTTCCATTCCGACTCCGCCGCAATCCATGTAGATCTTCACCGGTTTCGGGAAGCCAGCCGTTTTCGAAAACTGGCGAAAGACCTTCCGGTCGCGGTAGCTGAATGCGCTCGACAGACAACCCGCTTTGGAGAAGATGTCCGGATACCAATAAAGAAACAGGAAGGAAATGAGTCCCCCAAGGGATGAGCCCATGATCGCCGTGTGGTCCCGGTCGGGCTTCGTCCGGTACTTCGAGTCGATCAGGGGTTTCAGTTTGTGCACGAAAAAATCGCCGTACGCGCGCCCGAAGCTCGTATCGGAGTATTCCAGCATTCTATCCGGCGAATTGTAAACGGCAACAACGATCACCTCCTCCATTTTGCCTGAGCGCATCAAGCTGTCGCAGGTCTCGTCAACCCCCCAATCGACATGGGAGAACGATGTTGAAGGGTCGAACACGTTTTGGCCGTCGTGCATGTAAAGCACCGGGTATCGCCGCTTCTTCGTCGTTTTGTATGAAGGTGGAAGCCAGACAATGACGTCGCGCGCGTACCGGAGGCCTTGCCCCTTCAGACGCCGGAGAAATTCGACTGTGCCGGTGATCGATGAACGTGGTGGCGGCATACTTTCACTCCAGGCGCATGGTCGGACATCGAGCGTCGTATCGTGATCAACGTCGAGAATGGTATTCGCTGGAATCACTCCCGGTGTATACAGGGCTTCGGAATTCCATGACCCACGAGTTATTTTGAACTCAAGCCGGAAACCTTTCGTGATGAGGAAGGAACCGGACCTCGACGAATCGTCCCGGATTGCGAGCTCCAGGCCCGATGGGCTCCACATTCCCACCGCAGAATCGTTGCCGGTTATGTATACGCGATCGTCCGACCTCGTCGCCGGCGGTGTGTAGACACGCACCGTCACACGGACAGCCTGCCCCCAGCCAAACGATGGACAAACGAGAAGAAGGAGTGGAAGAATCTTTCGCCGGACCAGAAGGCGGGACATCGCATCTACGGAAAGATGCCGAGCTCCAGGTACGTCACCGCGATTTTCTCGATCGCACTGAGAAAGGCGGCAGTCCGTAAGCCGTCAATTCGCTTATCGGTCTTCCAGAGATCCCGGATCGCATTGTAGGAATTGATCATCGTTTCCTCGAGCCCCGAGTTGACCAGGTCGATCTCGTCCGCACCGTGAGCCAGCTCCAGATGTTCCTTCTCGCTGAACTTCTTCCCGGTGGATGACTCGATCGAAAACAGAAGCTTGTCGTATGCCTGGGACTCGAATCGTTTTCCCATACGTCCGAACCGGACATGGGACATGTTCTTCACCCACTCGAAGTAGGAAACCGTCACTCCCCCGGCGTTCAGGTACATATCCGGAATGACCATGCAACCGTTCTTCAGGAGCACCGCCTCGCCGTCCGATGTCGTCGGGCCGTTCGCGCCTTCGGCGACTATTTTCGCCTTGATTCGTGGGGCGTTGGATTCAGTTATCTGGTTCTCGAGAGCGGCGGGGATGAGGATATCGCAATCGAGCTCGAGAGCGTCGAGACTCTTCGGGAGGTCCTTCGCACCGGGAAAGTGCAGGATGGATCCCTTCTCCTTTCGGTGACGGGCGACTGCATCGACATTCAGGCCGTTGGGGTTATAAATCGCCCCCTCGTATTCCGCAAGGGCAAGGATCAGGCATCCGGCCTCTTCGCAGAATTTTGCTGCGTGGTAGCCCACATTCCCCAATCCCTGGACGACGACGCGCTTCCCCGAAAGACCCGGGGTAAGTCCCAGCAGCTTCATGTCATCGGCGTGGCTGCATGCCTCGCGGAGGCCGAAGAAAACCCCCCGCCCCGTCGCCTCAGTCCGTCCCCGGATTCCACCCTGAGTGACGGGCTTTCCGGTAACGCACGCGATGGCATCGACTTCTCCCTGATGAAATGTAGAATACGTGTCGGCAATCCACGCCATTTCGCGCGGGCCGGTACCGTAGTCGGGAGCCGGGACATCGATTCCGGGGCCGATGAAGTTTTTCTTGATCAATTCAGACGTGTAACGCCTCGTCACCGCCTCCAGCGTGGGCGAATCGTATTTTTTCGGGTCTATTTTTACGGCCCCTTTTGCTCCGCCGAACGGAACATCCACGATCGCGCACTTGTACGTCATGAGGGCCGCGAGGGCTTTTACCTCATCCTCATCCACCCGGTCTGAGAATCGAATTCCTCCTTTCGTCGGGAGCTTGTGCTGGCTGTGTTCGACGCGCCACCCCTCGAATTCCTTGATGCCGTCCTTTGTGCGGACGGGAAAGACAAAGGAATACACACTATTCGGAGATTTTATTGTCTCAAGAAGATTCGCCGGATGGAGGCTGAGCGAGGCCGCTTTGTCGTAATTCGCAATAACGGTTTCGTAAAAAGTTCGCGGTTTGTTCGTTCCAGGCATGAGCATGTACCTCCGAGAATGGTCGCGGATTCGCAAGGGTGCGACAAATATAGAGTCTTTTTGCGCTAAGATGCAAGAATGGGATTTCAAGCGTGGGGAGAGAAGACACGGGTGATGGAGTCGATGAGTTGCCGGCCGAAGCTACCCGGGGAGTGTGAAGATCGACTCTCCGTTAATTGGAACGGCCGGGCTTCACGATCACTCCCCTTCCTTCGTGACCGTTCATCCGCACTTCGACTTCCCGGTCGAACTGAAAGTGACGAACGTATCGGCACCGGCCGATATCCTTCTGGGTCGAAAGCCAATCCCAGTCGATGAACGAATCCGCGCGGTCGGGTCCGACAGTAAAATAACCGACCGAAAAGGATGTGATGTTTTGGAAGAAGTGCGAACCCTGCGACGGGGCAACGTGAATGTCCGACATTCCCGTCTCGACGATCGTCCTCGCGCCGGAGATCTGGTCCCACCGCACAGGGATTCCCAGCCAGGGGTCCAGCGTCCCCCATCGCCCCAATCCGATGAGAAGATACGGGCGCCGCTCCTCCGTCAGCTCCTGATTGATCCGAGTCACTTCAAGGGCAATATCGGCCGTCTTCGATCGATCGAAACTGCGGGGGTCGACGACGACGATATCGTGAATTTCGCGAATGAGCCCATGCCCCAGCACTGCGCCGCTGGAACAGAGGATTGAATCGCGGGGAAGGTCGAAGTTGGAGAGCTCCTCGGACTCTCGATTCACCACGAGGGGGCGCATTTGAAGCAAGCCAAATTGGAGCGGGGCTCCGGCGGGCACCTCGCTGTTGACGGCGAACTCGATTTCGACTGCAGTTCCCATCCCCCACGTCCCAATGTCGAGAAGCACTTCGAGAATCTCCGCGAGTGGAAGGAGTTTTTGGCGAAGAATGGGAGCAAACGTGACGACGCGAAGGCCGGGTCTTGAAAGCCCGTCGCGCAATGCATCGTCTTCCGCGGAATACGTGGAGCCAACAGCGGCGAGTGTTCCATCCATCTCGGCCTCGACGAGTCCATAGCGCTTCACGAGCTCGTCCGATGTCGGGGCCTCCGGCTGGGGGCGTCCCTCCAGGTCGAGCGCGTAGAATTCCGTCTGGCTTTGCTTGAGCGCCTCGGCGGGCGAAAAGAATTGGATCAAGTGCGCAGGGTACTTGGGACAGAAGCGGACCGTATTTCCGCCGTCGACGACCGTCTTCCCAAGTCCGAGGGCCACCGAGACGATACCGTCGGCCGCTGTTTGCGGCGCAACGGGATAGAAATTATGAGAGCGGCCGACGCCCGCGAAATGAGGATAGAATCGCGTTTCGTGCCGGGCGCCGACAAGCTTCTGGACGATCACCGCCATCCGTTCCTCTTCAAGACGGTACGAAGTGACTTTGATGTAATCCTTCGCGCGCTGGAAGAATGTCGATGCATAAACCCGCTTGACGGTATCGATCAATTGTGACAACCGCACACCCGGGTCGGAGCCCCGGTTGGGAATCATGTACGTTTCGTAGACGCCCGCGAAGGGATGGTACTGCGAATCTTCGAGCAAACTGGAGGAGCGAACGGCGAGAGGGTCGCGCACGAGCTCGAGGAATGAAGACAGGTCCCGCATCGCATCTTCCGGGAACCGTCTGGCGGCGAGGAATCGTCGGGTGATCTCTTCGTCGCGTCGGGAACGGAGCGCAAAGTTCCGGAGATTGTTCGCGTCGAGAAACTCATCAAACACGTCCGTCCCCAGAACGACAGCAGGCGGAACCGCAATCTCCGTCCCCTCAAACCGGCTGCGAATATTGTAATTGTTCACAAGGACATTGACAAATCCGAGACCTCTCGCTTTTCCCCCGAGCGAGCCGCCGCCGATCCGCGAGAAGCCCGATGCCGGGTCAAATCCCTCCTTGGTAAATTCCGTGATCAGTCCCTGCTGCTGGAGTTTTCGGTATTCCCGGAGCGATGCAATGAGGTCTTCCCGCAGCGCTTCAATCGACGGGTAGTCCGAGACACGCCGCGGCCGGAGGCGGTGCGCAAGCCAGAACTCCGTCCGCGCCTTCAACCAATTTGAAAAGTGGTTCCGCTCGCCGTGGTATCGAAGACTCTCTTCCGGTACGAACTGGAGTTTTTCCTCGAGAGATTTGAGGTCGGTCGCGCGGTCCACCTCGCTGCCGTTCGGTAGACGGAAGATGAAATCCCCAAAGCTGAAATATTGGTTCATGAATTGCCGGAGCTCGTGAAGCAGCGTGGGCGAATCCTTGAGCACAAACGACGCCCCGATGGCATGGGCCTCCTGCTCATGAAGTTCCCGGGTCGACTGAAGGAGGACGGGAATGTCCGCATGCCTTTCCTTCACGGCGCGGGCAAAGGCAAGGCCCGCCTGCGGGTCCTCCCGGCCCCGGCGCGGAAAATCGATGTCCGATATGACCCCGAGGATGTTCTCCTCGTATTTTTCAAAGTAGCTCCACGCTTCTTCGAACGTCCCGCACAGGAGAATCTTCGGCCGCGCCTGCATCCGAAGATACCGATGGGCGAGATTCACCCCCTCGGAAATCAGCCGCTGCGATTGCGTCAAGATTTCACTGTAGATCAGCGGAAGAAACGAAGAGTAGTACCGAACGTTGTCTTCGATGAGGATGATCGATTGAACGCCGACGGTCCTGGTGTCCCGCTCCACATTCATTCTGTCTTCCAGGTGCTTGATGACGCTGATGATGAGTCGGAAATCACCCTGCCAGATGAAAATGCGGTTGAAGACGGAGATGTCGGGATGGGAAAGCAGGTCCTTAAACTCGCGATTGTCGTACGCAAGAAGTACTACCGGTATCGTCAGTCCGGCCTCACGAAGCAGTTTTGCGAGGCGTAAGGCGGACATGTCTTCGATGTGAAGCGTCATGATCACGAGGTCGAAACGCCGATCCTCTTTGGCGCGGGTGAGAGCTTCTTTGCCCCCCGAGACTCGCGTAATTTCCGGTGAGTGACTCAAGTGGAGCCCCTGGTACTCGTTTCGGATAAGCTCGTACAGCTGGCCGTCTTCCTCGAACAGATACAAATCGTAAAGACTCGACACGAGGAGGACGTCACGAATCCGGTATTGCATCAGACTCTGGAAGCCCTGAAAACGGGAGCCGTAACTGTGCTCGATCCAGGCGGGGTCAATGTATTCGAGGCGCATCTACCAGATGAGAATGTTCGATGGGAATGTAGTGATTTCCCTCTTCAATATGGGGGCCGACAGGGTTATGACGGCTTCTCACAAAAAGAAAAAATCGGAGCCCCCTTCGGAGCCCCGATTTTTCTTCCATTGCAGGTCTCAAGTCAGACGAGGCCCTGGTCCATCATTGCATCTGCAACCTTCAGGAACCCTCCGATGTTCGCGCCGTTCACATAGTTCCCGGGCGTGCCGAAACGTTCGGCGACATCGATGCACGTCTTGTGAATGCTCTTCATGATTTCATGAAGCCGGCGGTCGACTTCTTCCCGAGACCAGCTCAACCGCATGCTGTTCTGCGCCATCTCCAGGCCGGACGTCGCCACGCCTCCGGCGTTCGTCGCTTTGCCGGGAGCATACAGCGTCTTCGAGTCGAGGAACAACTTGATCCCGTCGATGGAGGTTGGCATGTTCGCCCCCTCCGCAACGACTTGGACGCCGTTCTTCAACAGGGTCGTCGCGTCGTCTCCGCTGATCTCATTCTGCGTCGCACTCGGAAACGCGCAATCCGCTTTGTGGTCCCAGACCGGATTGTGCCCGTTCCTCGAAGCGTTCGGAATGTACACCGCCGATTTGAACTTTTCGGCGTATTCCTTGATTCTGCCGCGGCGCACATTCTTGAGATCCATCACAAATTCGAGCTTCTTCCGGTCGATCCCCTCCTCGTCATAAATATGGCCGTTCGAATCCGATAACGTGACGGCCTTCCCGCCGAGTTGGATGATCTTCTCGACTGTATACTGGGCAACGTTCCCGCTTCCCGATACGATGCACTTTTTTCCCTCCATCGATTTCCCTCTCGCCGCCAGCATCTCTGCCGCAAAGTAGACGCAGCCGTATCCTGTCGCCTCCGGACGAATGAGCGATCCGCCCCAGTTCAGGCCTTTTCCAGTCAGGACGCCCGTAAATTCGTTTCGAAGCCGTTTGTACTGGCCAAACAGAAATCCGATTTCGCGCCCTCCGACCCCGATGTCGCCGGCCGGCACGTCCGTGTTCGGACCGATGTGACGGAACAATTCATCCATGAAGCTCTGACAAAATCGCATAACCTCGTTGTCGCTCTTGCCTTTCGGGTCGAAGTCCGATCCCCCCTTGCCTCCGCCCATCGGAAGCGTCGTCAAACTGTTTTTCAGGACTTGTTCGAACGCGAGAAATTTCAGGATGCCGAGATTCACCGACGGATGGAACCGCAAACCGCCTTTATACGGACCCAGCGCGCTGTTCATCTCGATGCGGAATCCCCTGTTCACCCGGATCTCTCCCTGGTCGTCCATCCAGGGTACGCGAAACATGACGACGCGCTCCGGCTCGACCATTCGCTCGAGGATCTTGGCTGCGCGATATTCCGGATGGCGCTCGAGGACAAGGGCCAGTGATTCCACGACTTCCTGAACTGCCTGGTGAAATTCCGGCTCACACGGATTTTTCGCTTTTACCTGTGCCATGAAGCTGTTGACGTAGTCTGACATGTTCAATCTCCTGTAAGTAGAAAGTTCGGGACAAGAGGCGCCCGTTGAAGAAAGGCCAAGATAGGATAAATCCTTGGAGTTAGCATGAGTGCCCCTGAAGAGGCAATTCTCATTCCACGAAAACC
>DATJYV010000019.1:0-7972 GCA_035499415.1 Bacteroidota bacterium | reverse complement strand
ACCGTTGTGCATCGCTGGCCGGACTTTGTTCAGGATGTGACGAAGAACAGGATTGCCGTCGGGACGACGTTGAGCGAGAGCCGGCTCCTGGATCTGAGCGAGGGGCTCGTCCGCATCGGATGTCCGGACGATTACCACCTGTCAACGCTGAAACGCAACAAGGATTTTCTCGCCGAATCGTTCCACCGTATCACCGGCAGCCGGATCTCGATCGAACCGGTGTTGCAGAAAGAACCGTCAAGCCCGACAGAGACAGCTCGGGCGACGGCGAACATGCCGGCGCCACAGCAGGATCTTCCGGCGCCGTCCGGACGCGCGGAGGAACATCCGGTCGTCAGGGCTTTGATAAAAGTGCTGGGGGCGGAAAAGGTTGAGTAGCGCGCGAGCGGTTCGACACTAGACCCGGAAAAATTTTCGAGAAGGAATCACCGCAGAACCGTTGATACGGACGTTCGGCTCAAGATCGGCTAATTCGTGAACCGTTGAACGCCGTCCTGCGGAGTTTCCGATGAAACCGAACGTTGCGCAGACGCGTGAGTTCGGTTTTTATGTTTTGGGAGGACTCCATGAGACGATGGGTGATTTTCCTGTTGGGGATGCTCTCGCCGGCGGGCTTGCTCCTGTCCCAGGTTATTGGAACCTATGCGGGCGAATTCATGGCCATAGGCGTTGGCGGCAGGGCGCTCGGCCTGGGGGGAGCTCACGTCGCATTGGCGGATGACGCTTCCGCCGGCTACTGGAATCCGGCCGCCTTGACGCGGCTCAACTACCCCGAAGTCATGCTGATGCATGACGAACGCTACGGGAGCCTGGTGAACTACGATTTTGGCGCCGTGGCAATTCCGTACGGAAACGACGCCACGCTGGCGCTGACCGTCCTTCGCCTCGGAGTCGACGGCATTCCCGATACGCGCAACGCGTGGGTCGATAACAACGGCAACGGGGTGTTTGACAATGCGGACCGGCTCGACTACAGCCAGATCACCTACTTCAGCTCCGCCGACTGGGCCTTCTATCTCTCCTACGCCCAGAAATCGTCGGAAGACTTTTCCTACGGCGTAAACGTGAAGTTTATTCGACGGACCCTGGCCGAGTATTCCGCCACGGGTGTGGGATTCGACGTCGGGATTCTGTTCACCCCCCTCAACGATTTGTGGATCGGCATCAACGCCCAGGATATCACAACGACCCTCGTCGCATGGTCGACCGGCACGAACGAGCTCATCACGCCAACGTTGAAGATCGGCGAAGCGTATTTCTTCGACCTGTTCGGAGGCCGGTTTGCGCCCGTCATTGACGTCGACGTGCGCGGCGAAAACCGCCAGTTCGCGTCCATCGCCAACGTGGGGCCAATAAGCCTCGACCCGCATGAAGGCCTCGAGTTCGATTTCCGTCATACCGTCGCACTGCGCGTCGGCTACAGCGACGTCAAACAGCTCACCCTCGGCGCCGGCGTCCACCTCAAGAAGCTGGATATCGACTATTCCTTCGCCCGATTCGGCCAGGACAACGATCTGGGCGACACCCACCGAATCTCGATCCGCCTGATGCTTCAGGAACAGAAATTTCTTCGGGGGAACAGCGAGTAGGAGGCGGCTCGCGCAACGCCAGAAAACAAAAAACCCGGGATGTGCTCCCGGGTTTTTTTCGGCGGTGAAACAAACTACTTGGTCGTCATGACAAAGACGCCGTTCCACTCGGCGGGGGGCGGCGTGAGCTTGTAAAGCCCCGCGCGTTCGCTGTAGATTTGCGCGACATAGCAGGTCGGGTCCAGCGTGTGTGCCTGCCCCATGTACGCGATTGCCTCCTCCCATTTCCGCTCGCGGTACAATTTGATGCCCTCGTGATAAAGCTCGAGCGACTGCTTCTGGGCATCGGTCATCGGCATGTCCGACTTTCCAAGAAGCTCGAAGACTTTGACCGGCTCCGTTTTCCCCTTCACTTGAATGAGGTCCAGCTCCCTCACCATCACCTTCCCCTTGACCTGCTGATATGTCATGTCGCTGATCATGATCTTCGACCCGTACTGCTTGTTCGCTCCCTCGAGGCGCGAGGCAAGGTTGACGCTGTCGCCGATCACGGTATAGTCGAATCGATCCTTCCCGCCCATATTTCCGACGATCACAATTCCGGTATTAACCCCGCACCGGGCCGCAAGTTCCGGCTTCCCCTCTTTTTTCCATTTTGGACGCAGTTCCGCCAGGCGCTTCTGCATGTCGAGCGCCGCATAACAGGTCCGGAGCGCGTGGTCTTTCTGCGGGATGGGAGCGCCCCAGAACGCCATCAACGCGTCCCCCTCATATTTATCGAGCGTCCCGTCATACTTCAGCACCAGCGAGGTCATCTCGTCCAGATATTCATTCAGGAGCTCGACGAGCCCCTCCGGATGATTTTGGAAATGTTCCGATATCGTCGTGAAGCTTGCGATGTCGGAGAAGAAGATCGTCAACTCCCTGCGGTCGCCGCCGAGCTTCGCCTTGTCCGGGTCTTTGACGAGGAGGTTGACGACGGCGGGGTTGAGATAATGCGAGAAGACGTTCTTGATCATCGCCTTCTGCTGACGCTCTGCGAGATACTGGTACGCCGCGGTCCCGATGTACGAGAAGGCAACCGCCAGACTGGGCGTCACAATATTGATCAGGATGCTGTTGCTGGAAAAGAGCGCGACCGAGAGCTCGAAAATGCCGACGATGAACAGAAGGACCAGCACCGCCCCGGCGACCTCGAGCATCCACGCATGCTTGAGCCGGATTTGCTTGAAGGCGAGGATGCCGTAAAAGGCAAGGGCGGAAAGAATCAGAATGAGCGCGACCTCCGTCCCCTGGTCCAGGCGTGTGACGAAGCTCCCGTCGATGACGTTTTGAATGGCCGTCGCGTGGATTTCGACTCCGTTCATCGCGTAATTCTTCTTGCCGCGGTCCTCCTTGTAGATCGGGACATTGTGATAGTCGCGTTCTTCGGCCATCAGCGAACCGACGACCACAACCTTGTTTTTTACCAGAGCCCGGGTGGCGTCGTCGAACATGTTCAGCTGAGTACCGAGGTCCTGTTCGTCCTTTGTTTCGAACGTCGAATCGTCGATCACCTGGGCGAACGGGATGTAGCGGAACGTGTGGTCGGGTCCGTAGTAGTTGAGCGTAAAATTTGTCGGGTCGTTCTTCGGGATTTCGCGGTTCTTCAGCACAAAGTAATCGTCGGTGATCTTGACGCGCGAAAGAGGGGGAAGGTTGAAGTTTCGGTCGAGCGCCGCAAAGGCCAGCGTGGGCGTGAGGTTATTGCCGACAGTGACGAGGGGAAGATACGACCGGCAGACATCGTCACGGTCCTTGTGGATGTTCACCACGCCGATATTTTTGTCGACGTCGTAGAAGACGTTGTTGTACGTTTCTTCGCCGAGGGACCGGACTTCGGCAAATTCGTTGGATGACCCGGTCTGCACCTCGGTCGCGAGGACGACGTTGTTGTACTTCTGCAAAACGCTGTGCAACAGCGTGTCCCCCTCGCGGGGAGACGAGAACGTCATATCAAACACGATGACGCGGGCCCCCGCATTGTTGAGGTTTTCGATGATGTGTGCGTAGTAATCTCTCGGGAACGGAAAGGTCCGCGGCATCGCCTTGAGGTCCTCATCGGAAATTCCGACGATGACGACGTCTCCGGTATTTTTCAGTCGATCCTGGGCTGCGGGGTCCAGGCCGTCATACCGGCGCTGATAGCGGATATCGACGGTCAGCAGGTCGATGTTCTTGAGGAATCCGATCTCGAAGAACCATCCCTCGGTGAGGATGACAATGAACAATCCAATCCCCAGGCCGATCCCGACTTTCGTCAGGACGGGGAGCAACTTCTTCATTATGCCGGATGAGAACATGGAGGTAACAGTCAGAAATTTAGGCGGTAAATGAAACTGATGATGGTGTCGTTCGCGATGCCGGAGTTGAGGTCGTACTGTGCGGAGAACGCGAACGTATGCCGGACCATGTACGTATAGTTTGCCCCCACCTGGACGGTCGTGCGTTTGAAGGCCCCGAATGACGGGCTGAGCATCGAGGCGAGCTCAAGATTGTTGTCCATCATGCGGTAACGTGCCCCGATGTTGACGGTTGTGTAATTGAACGGCGTGCTGACGAGCGAGCTGTCCTGATTGATGAACAATGAATCCGTCGACCCGTAGAATGCTTCGTACTCGCTTTTGTTCTGGCTGAAGACAACCGAGAACGTAGTGGTGAGCGGGATGCTGAACGTGGAGGCAATCCCGGCCTGCAGATACAGGTTCGACTGATTTCTCTTGAAAAAGGTGTTGTCGGTCTTCGAAGCGAGGTTGAAGCTGAGCGTTGCCGTGTGCCGGATTCCGGCGACAAAGTCATAGCTTCCCGAGAACAAGTAGCGTGTCGTGATTTCGTCCGCCGACTTGGCGATGGACGAACTATCCGGCCTGTTCTCCGTGAGGAGCCGCGTCGCCTCATCCAGGTCCGCATTCCGGGTGAAGAATCCGTATCCGACCTGGAATGAAGGTATGTCAACGCCCGGGCTCAGCGTCAAGGTTGTGTTGAGGTTCTTGTAGTACGTCGTTACTTCTTTCGTGTTTGCGGTGTTGTCGTTCTTCTGCTCATACGAGACCGCAAGGAAGGCCTTGTTCGAAAACATCCGGAGGTAGTCGGATACCTGCACACCCTGGATGTCCGTCTGGAGGAATTCATTGCCAAACGAGATATACGCCGCGCCGCGCCGGTAAAACATCGCGCGCAGGAAATTGTTGAAGTAGTTCAGCGACAAGGCGCTCTCCATGGAAACACCCGGCAGGCCAGAGGCGACAGGGTTATTCGGCTGAAGGTTCCCGTTCACGGTGATGTACTTGTCCACGACCTTTCCGAGTTTTTCCAGGTCTGATCCATCTTTGTACGCCTTCACGGAGTCGGAGTAATTTTGGGCCGAGTCCGGACCCGAGACGACGTGGACGTGGTACTTCAGCGAATCGTAGTTGGCCTGCGTAAAGCTTCCCCCCGAGATATCGGAGTTTTCGATTCCCACGGCCGCCTGCGTCTCCCACTTGAAGTGCTGGTCGTCGAACGCGATCGTCAGGTCCGTTGCCCCCACGAGATTTTCGGCAGGCAGGATTCCGTATTGGATCGAGCTCATGTCGTCCTTGGAGTGCATGAACGTAAACCCGAGTTGAAAGTTCTCTCCGCTGCCGAAGCTCGGACGCACGGCAAGGAAATTCCGAGCATACGTTCCTTGCGAGAACGCCTGATAGGTGAGAGAATCCGTTCCGGCCTTGATGGTGTTCTGGGGGCGCGCGGCGGCCGACGATGCGTCGGGGTAGTGAATAAGCGTGTCTGCAAGCACGCCCTCGACAGCTCGTTCCGTCTGGCCCATTGCCGCGTCCACGTTGAAGTAGCCGGTCGCAAGACTTGCGTTGACCCCGCGGACGCGCTGGCCGCTCACAACGAGACTCGGAAACTTGGGAAAGGCGTCGCCGACTTCGACGCGAAGATACTTCGCATCCCCATACAGAAGAAAACGGTTTTGCGGCTGAAGACTCGGTTTGTCCTGGTTGTCCAGGTGCGCGCTTGCGCCGAAGCTCGTGAAGCTGTACGTTTCGTCCGTCCGAAGATCGCCCCGAAGGTACGTCGTGTTTCCCGAACTTAAATCTTCATTCCGGTACTCGAGCTGTGCATTCCCGCCCCCCTGAAGACGCGCGCGCTCCTCGGCGACCGCGGCCGCGGTGGAGAGGATGAAATTCGATTCAATCGTGTGATACAGCTTGCCCGTCGTGTCGTAGAGCTCGACCTTGAGAAAGTGTGCGCCGAGGGCAAGAGGGGTCTGGAAATTTTTCGGAACGTACGTGATGAGGTCTGCGTCGCGGATGGCGGAGGCCGTGACGTCGATGTTGTCGAGGTACAATTTCGTCGCGGCTCGATTGACGGCGCTGGACGCATCGAACAGCGAAACAGCCACTCCGAGGTCCTCGATCGCAACGGATTCTCCCGGCTCGGGGCTCATGATGACCGCCTCGAGGTCTCTCGGATCCTGCGGTTTCACCTGAATTTGGAGCGGATTGGATTCCGGTCCGCGGCTGTCCGGAGTCGTCTCCCCTTCGACCATCGGGTAGAATTCCCGCTTCCCTCCTGCAAGGTCCACTTGAATGAAATACTCGATATAAGGGGGGAATATGGCGGTGCCCGGAAGAGTGACGGACGCAGTCCTGCCGGTGAACAGCATCTCGACCTCGCGGTACGCGCTCTCTCCAAAGGAGCGATACTTGAGCGTAAGCTTCAGAATGTTGGAATTCTGCGTGAGGTCGACACCGATCGTCAGCGGCTTGTTTTCAACGGCGTTGCCGATGTTGACCTTTTGGACGAGAGGGATTGCCTGGGCCGCCGCAATGCCCGGGGCGGAGATGAGCATGGCAAGGAGAACGGAGAAGCGGTAGGATTTCATGAACATCACCTTCTTGTTTGAGCGGATTACGAGCGAGCGAATATCAACCACGGAGAAACAAAAACCGGCAGGGCTTTTTCAACTCTGCCGGAAAATGTAGGAAAACTCTCCGCTGAAATCAAGAGAGGAATCGCGGTTCGGAGGGATGCTATTGCTGGATATCGATGACGATCTTCTTCAGCTGCCCGTTGGCGTCCTGACCGTAAATGATGAGTTGTTTCGTCGTCCCCTGGCCCTGCTGACCGGTTGTCTGTCCGCCGGTTCCCTGTCCCGTCGAGAGGTCGGAGGTCGAGGATCCATTGTTGTGCTCATTCGGCGTGGAGTTGTGGACATCGAAATTTTGGCCGTAAATATGTCCGGTCTGTCCCGTTCCGACATCTTTGGATTGGTTCGAAAACAGGTTGGTAAATGTTGCGAGTCCTTCGTTGATGATAAGATCGCTCGTGCTGTCGCCGGATTGATAGGCGCCCGTCGTGCCGCGAATGGAGGCAACCGAAACCGGCGATGAAAACTTGAACTCCTCACTCTCCTGTTTCTTCACCGTGAACTGCACATTGCCCCGGTCCGTGTACACGTCACGGTCGAGAATCTCCTTCCCGCGAACCTTTCCCGTGATTGTCACGATCGACTTGGCACGCACGATGATCGTGCTCTGGTCCACGAACCGAACGATGGCTGCCGATCCGTCGTCGGTCTTCACCTGGTAACCGCTGGCCAGCCGGTCTGCTGCGATCGCTTTTTGCCATCCCGTTGTCGTCCCCGTCTTCTTTGTAACGCCGTTCACGACCTTCACGACAACGGCCTGTATGTCCCTCTTCTCCTGTTGCTGTCTCCACGCAGGACTCAGGATCAGCAAGAGAATGCCGAGGGCGAGAATGAACGTTCGTGTCTGTTTCATTGAATTTCTCCTTGTCCGGTCATGACGGTCCACGTCACTCGACATGGAAATCTTTTATTTTCTGTTCGTTGAGGGTGCTGAGAAGGGCATTCAGATCATCGAGACTGAGCGTTTTCCCGTCAAGGGTGACACGGGCCGGCGTCCAGCCGAGACTGAGGAGCGTGCCGTACGTCCCCGCAATGCCGCTTCCCAGATTATTCAACAGCCGGTCGACGTTGTTCGAAAGGGGGTCGGAGAGTTGCACGCGGAAGAGGCGGATTTCGCTCTGCCGGGTCTCGGTCCCGCGATTGGTCTGCACGTCCGTCTGGACGAACCAGTAGTAACTCTTCCCCTGTTGCAGTCGACGGGGTGCATTGGGGGGATAGGTGAGAGTTGAAACTCCGCCGCCGACCTCCGTCTTCAGGTAAGGAATTCCCGTGATCGCTTCCTGTGGGGAATGATAGATTGGAAGATTTTCATAAACGAAGATCGTGTTCGTGGGGTTCGACGAGCTCCACGTAAATGTGGGCAGCGTCGTGGGAACGCTGGCGCCGGGTTGGGGGTCGATGAGCGTCACCGCAAACTCGTTCGTGTTGCTGGCGCGGACGTTGATGATTTTTGTAAACTGCCCCAGGGGCCTTGCGGCTGGTTGTG
>DATJYV010000018.1:0-4047 GCA_035499415.1 Bacteroidota bacterium | reverse complement strand
AGATCGTCGTTTGGATGACGTACGCGAATCCGGCAATCCATGCGATCCAACCGAGGATCATCGGGGGAGCGGCTCGAAAGAAAAATTACGCGCGAGCAATCCTTCCAGAACGCGGGGCAGGAAATCCCGTACGCCGGGACTGGTGGCTTCGTTGTCGTGCAAAAGCACGATGGAGCCGGGATGCGTTTTGTTGATGACGAACTCCGCGTTCCGCCGGGAGTTGTAAGTTTCAAAGTCCCTGCTGTCGACCGACCAGAGCGTGAACGTCGTCCCCAGGTCCGATGCCGCCCGAAGCGTTGTAGAGTCGAACAAACCTCGCGGCGGACGAAAATTCGACGGGATCACGCCGACGGTCTGGGATACGATCTCGTTGCACCGCCGAATCCCTGAAAGGACGAAAGGGCGTCCCCTCAAAAAGAGATTTTGATGTGTCAGCGAGTGGTTCGCGATCATATGTCCCATCTTGTGCGCCTCGCGGACGATGTCAGGAAATTTCAAGACGTTGTCACCGACGACAAAAAATGTGGCTTTGACGTCATACTTCCTGAGAATCTCCAGGACTCGGGGGGTCGCTTCGTGATGAGGTCCATCATCGAAGGTCAGATGAACAGAGGCCGAATTCGTCTCGCACACGATGGAGGGAAAAAGGACGCGGATCATCTTTGTCCCGTACCTCATTGCCTCACCGACCGGCCTTTCCAGCGATGCGGAAGAAACTGTGCCAGGCCTGCCACAAGCACGACGTATGGCGGATGGAGGAGCTCGCCGATGATGAAAGGTATGAGTCCAAACGAACTGCCGGTCATTCGGGCGCCGGCCCGGAGTGTCATGAAATCAACGAATGCCTTGCCAAGCACGACGACGAAGAATGGCACGGCAATGAGCGGCTCCGCAAGGATCAGCCACGGTATTCCCACCAGGCAGGCGAAAAAAACGTAGAGCCCGACGAGTATGGCAAGAACCGATTTCTCTCCGTATCTGCCCCGTTTTGCGCTCCACCGCAATCGCTGAAGGATCAACCTGCCCGCGGATTCTTCCGGGGCAGTCCGAACGACCGCTTCCTTCGCCGCAGCGAACGCAATGCCGCCGGAATTCGCCCGAAAGATCCTGCTCATGAGTGCTTCGTCATCGTTCGAACTCTTCTTGCCGGGTTCCGCGACGGCGTGTAGAAAATCGGATTTGCGATAAGCCAGATTCGCGCCGGTGCACGTTATCGGTCTGCGTGCCCCGACCAATCCGGCTCCCACCGTCACGAGGCCGAGCATCTCGACTCCGCTCATTTTCGACAGCAGTCCATCCGCGGCAAATTCAGCGACCGGCCCGGAGACGAACGCGATGCCCGGAACGATGAACGAAGTCATTGTCTCGATCCACCGCGGGGGAACGACACAATCGGCGTCAGTTGTGAGAATGACGTCTCCGCGGGCTGCATGAACGCCGAGGGCGATCGCTTCGGGTTTCCGCCCGTGCTCCGAGTCGGCCGTGGGTGCGAGGCGCAGGAACCGGATATTCTTTCGTCTGCGCGCCAGGTTCACAACGGCCTCCGCCGTGCCGTCAGACGAATCGTCGTCTACGACGATCAGCTCATACTGGTTTGAGTTGTACGTCTGGTCGAGAATCGATTCCAGGCATCGGGAAATTCCCCGCTCCTCGTTGCGTGCTGCGACGACGACGCTCACGAATGGCTCCTCCTTCGACCGGGGCTGACGGTCGAGTCTGAGCAGGCCGATTCGAACCAGCGTCATGAACAGGAGGTAGTGGAGGGTCGAAAGCGCGAGGACGAAGAGTGCGATTCCCTGGACCATCAGCGCGTTGAGTTTGAAACTGTTTTTTTCCGCCGCATCGGGACAAGCGCCGCGCCGACGACGGCGGGCAAAACGACATTCACTGCGAACACAAGCAGTGAGGCGCTCAGCGCGGTGACATCCGGCAGCTCAAGCCGCCGGAAGACGATGACGGCGCTCGATTCGCGAACTCCCAGGTCCCCCAATGAGATCGGAACCACCGACTTCATCAGCATGACGGCGGAGTAGCCGACGGCAGCGTTCGCGAAAGGGGTTGGGGAGAAAGCATTCAAAAAAAAATAAATTTGAACGAGGAGCACGCTCTGGATACCGAGGTTATAAAGGAATGAGCGGCCGACGGTTTCTCGATGTGAAAGCGAGAACGAATCAAGAGTTCTCACGAGCCATGGTCGGTCCATGAATCGCTTGGCGGCGCGCCGGAGAAATGACCCGACCTCGTGGAGCTTCACGTACACAGCCGTCACAACCAACAGGCAAAGGAGCGTGAGCGGCAATTGTAATGAGAGAGTGGGGATGAAGACGAAACCCATCGCCGGAAGTCCGAAGAGGACAGTCGTAAGAAATGTCTGAGAACGGTCCAATACGGAGAGTCCGACGATCTGGGCCAGCCAGTCGGAATGGAACGGAAGTGCGCGACCTCCGAGCTCCCCGATCTCCCCCGGTGTTGCGGCTCCAAGCGTCAGACCCGCCAGGAAGGAATGGAATAGTTCCGGGTGGCCGGCGCCGGGAAATGTGGAACGGACGAGGAGCCTCCATTTCAGGTATCGGAGCGCCAGCGAGATAAATCCGGTGACCAATCCGAAGGCCACGTATGCGGGCTTCGCGCGCTCGAAGGCGGCAACCAGATCGTGCGGGTGGATGAACTGAAACAACGCGAAGAGAAGCACGCCTGCGACCGCGACGCGGGCGAAGGCAATCAGCGCCTTCCTGCCTATCGCGCTGCGTCGCGATTCCATTTGATGGTTCCGACAAAACCAAGCGGACCGATAAGAGTGTTGTAGAGAATGTAGAGTATTTCCATGAGGAAAAAGGAGGAACCGACGGAGATTCGGCCGAACAGGTCGGACGAAGCGAGGAAAAGCAACGTGTCGATAAGAACTTTTGAGAGGAACGCCGCAAATGCGACCAGGTGAGTTGGGGGATGAATCAGAAAGAGGACGAACCCGGCGAGAAGGGCTAGGTTCGCACCGTGGAAGAGCAGGAAGAAAAGCTTCATGCCCGGTGTAAAATACTTCCCCGCTGAGAAGTGTCGTCGTCGCTGTCGGACAAACGAACCGAATGTCGGCGGGGGAGCCGTACGAACGAATGAATCGGGCGAAACGCAGTAGGCGATGCCCCATTTCGTCCGGCGGCGCACTTGCTGGAGAAAAAGGTCGTCATCGCCGCTCAGGGATCGTTTGATCGACTCGAACCCTCCGACTTCGTCATACACCGCGCGCCTGTAGGCGAGATTTCTTCCGGTACAAAGCCAGCCGTGCCGAAGGCCTATCGACCCGGCAGACCAGACCGCGCCTTTCAGTTCCTCGTATTCCACGAAACCAAGGAACAGCTCCTTCCAGATTGTCCTGAGACCCGTCCACAAGCTCCATTTTGGCTGAAGCTGCCGGTCGTACGGCGAATAGCCGGCGACAAGACCCGTCGTTTCGTCGAACATCGCGACCAACGATTCGACCCACCGGGGGCCCGGGAGGCAATCGGCATCAGTGAAGCAGAGAATTTCTCCGGACGATGAGTCGATGGCGGTCTTCAGCGCGTTTTTCTTCGGTGAGATGCCTTCCGGAACGTCTGTAATCGTGCAAACGTGAATCCGGCCGTCCTGCTTCTGATGATCGGAAACGATGCGTGCGGTTCTGTCGTCAGAACGGTCGTCCGCGATGATAATTTCATGGGGTCTGAACGTCTGCCCGCTCAATGCGTCAAGGAGTCGTCCGATCGTCCGTTCTTCGTTCCTCGCGGCCACAATCACGGAAACTGAAGGCCTGTTCTTCATCTTTCCAGGGGGGAGATTCCGAAGACCGAGAAGGAGGGATGTCTGGACGGCCGAATAATAAAGAGCGCAGACGATGAGGATGGCAGGAATGATGGCCGCGGAGTGCATCGATTCAAAATCGCAAAATAACCCCTCTTTATCAATCAACAATTCGTTGATATTCGCGGTCTGACTCTCTATATTCAGCCGGTCGGGCGGGCTTTCCGTTCGCCACGTTCCAGCCCATTCATCCTATCATCCTCCATGAAGTCT
>DATJYV010000017.1:0-7474 GCA_035499415.1 Bacteroidota bacterium | reverse complement strand
GTCGAACCGTCGGTGAAATCGTTCTCCGTCGCGGCGGAAGGGTCGCCGTCAAGTCCGGTTCCCTCTGCCTCCGGCCAGCTGTACCTTCGCATCGTGTCGGTCGTCCTCAAACCCGGGAACCTCGACGAATACAGAAAGCTCTATGCCGACGAAGTCATTCCTGCCCTGAAAGCGACGGCAGGATGCCGGCATGCATTCCTCATGCTCCCCGGCGGGACCAGCAACGAGGCGATTTCGGTGACCATGTGGGATGACAAGCGTGCGGCGGACGAGTACGAATCGAGCGGGCGGTTCGGATATCTGGTCGATAAAGTCAAACATACGTTCACGGACCTGTACCAATGGAAGATGAAACTCGAACATTCGCGTTCCCACGAACAATCCGTGACAAGTGATGACATGAAGGTAGAAGGTTTCAGCGTTTTGGCGGGAAGGAATTTCAAGTTGTAGCTGATGCGACCGGATCGATCCGTCGCATGAACAGAAGGTGAACAGCTCTTCTGGGGCTGAAAACGAGCGGAGACGGGATGAATAAAGTTCGGTACGGCATTGTCGGTTACGGAAGATTCGCGGAGCGTGCGATCGCTCCTGCGATCAAGGCGGCGCCGAACTCCGAGCTCGTCGCCATCCAGAAGCGGTCGCTTGTTGAGGCGCAGGCAAAGGCGAAGGAGGGCGGCATTCCCCTTGCATTCGATACCGCGGAAAAGCTTGCCGCTCATCCCGACATCGATGCCGTTTTCATCGTCTCCGCAAACTCGGGGCATTATCCGGAGACGCTGGCCGCCGCGCGTGCTCATAAGCATGTGCTTGTCGAAAAACCGATGGCGTTGAACGTCCGCGAAGCGGAGAAGATGGTGGCTGTCTGCAAGGAAAACAACGTGCGGCTGATGGTCGGGCACATGGTGCGCCTCTCGCCGCTCGTCCGTCGCGTCAGGGAGCTCATTCGGGCAGGGTTTGTCGGGAGCGTGACGTTTGTGAGAACAGAATTTGTCTATGACGGGAGACGGTCGCACCGCGCCTGGCTTGTGGACCAGAGCGTTGCGGGCGGCGGTCCTCTTTTTGATATCGGCGTCCATTGCATTGACACGATGCGCTTTATTCTGGACGATGACGTTCAAACGGTACGATGCCTCCTCGACCCGATACCGGACGACCGGGTTTCGGAATCGACCGCAACGCTTTCACTGAGATTCCGCAAGGGGATGCTTGGCTCGGTCTATTGTGACTACAACGTTCCTATCCGACGGTCATTCATAGAGGTTTTGGGAACCGAGGGCGTTTTGAGCGCGTCAAACTTTACGCTCAGCAACGCTTCCCTTGAGCTGGCTCTGACAAAGCGTTCGGTCGGCGATGAGGATGGCACGAAAAGTGTGGAACAAATTGATGTTCCCAACCTGTATAAAGAAGAGGTGACGATTTTTTCAGATTGCCTGATTTCCGGGAACGAACCGGCGATTGGCGGGGCGGTAGGATTGGAAAACCAAAGGATCCTCGAACAGGCGGTTCAGGAGGCGCACCGTGAGCGGCGCTGATCCGCGCCAACTTCCGTTTCTCATCAAGCTCCTGGACGATGACTCCGAGGTGGTCCGGGAGAGCGTTCTCGACGCCCTTTCGGCCTTCGGAACGCGGCTGGAATCCGAACTGCAGCGCCAGCACATCAGCGCGGGAACCGGAATGCTCGACGGCATCCGCGAACGTCTCGAGGAACACAACCGCTCGTGGCTGCGAAAAGAGTGGGCTTCGTGGTTCACCGTGGAAGACGACTTCGTACGGCTCGAAGCAGCTCTCTCACTCCTCGCCGATTTCATGAACGGCAGGACGTACCCGTCGAAAGTCGGCCCCCTTCTTGACCAGCTTGTCGCGGATTTCCGCGCATCGTACGCGGAAGCAGACGCGCGCCTCCTTTGCAACTATCTGTTTAAAACGAGGGGGCTTGCCGGAGCGAAGAACGACTTCAACAATCCGATGAACAGCAACCTTGTGTATGTCATTGAAGAACGACGCGGGATACCGATCAGTCTTGCCTGCATCTTCATGCTCGCTGGCCGGCGTCTGGGTCTCGACATTCGGGGGATTAACTTACCCGGGCACTTCCTCGCAAGAGCGTATGTGGGAAAGGAAGCCTTCCTGGTCGACTGTTTCCACGGAGGGAGATTTCTTGGTGAGACGGACCTTGCCGCCCTGCGTCCGGCGGCACAGCTTCATGTGAGCGACCTCCTGCAGATGGAATGCGATTCCGAAACCATCATCGCCCGCACCCTTCGCAATCTGCACCACGCATACCGCGATGCATCGAACGCTGCCAATGCGGCCTTCATGACCGACCTTCTTCAAATGATGAACGTCGAGGAAGATGACTCCCCGGCCCAATAGAAACCCGGACGCACAATGTGCGGGAAGAGAGGTATACCGTCGAGGGTTCGCCGAAAGGGTTATCGCTTGACGACGACCAGCTTCCGCATCTCGGCCACGGCATCGTGCAGGCCCACCGCCAGCGCGCGTACGATAACGGCATGGCCGATGCTCACTTCGTCAATCTGTTCGATCCGCGCAACGGGAACGACATTATCGTAATCGAGGCCGTGCCCCGCGTTGACCCCGAGGCCCAGCTCCTTCCCCAGTTTCGCCGCCGCTCGAATTCTTCTTAGCTCAGAACGCCGCGCCGCCGCACTCTTTGCGTCTGCATACTCTCCGGTGTGAAGCTCCACCATGTCCGCTCCAACCTCCGCCGAGGTTGCGACTTGTCTCCAGCTCGGATCCACAAACAGGCTCACCGGTATCCCGCTCGCGTGGAACCGGGCGACGACCTTCTTGAGTCTGGGCGTCTGACCGGCGACGTTTAATCCTCCTTCAGTCGTGAGCTCGCGTCTCCGCTCCGGCACCAACGTCACAAGGTCGGGACGGGTGTTCAGCGCAATCCGAATGATTTCGGGCGTCGCGGCCATTTCGAGGTCGAGCTTGGTTTCCAGCGTTGCACGAAGCCGCGCGAGATCCCGGTCGCGAATGTGTCTCCGGTCTTCGCGAAGGTGGCACACGATGCCTGTCGCTCCTGCCTCTTCACATGCACGGGCGGCCTTGACGGGGTCCGGCACCGAACCTCCCCGCGCGTTCCGTAATGTTGCGACATGGTCGATATTGATGGAAAGCCGCATGCTCCGGGTCTTTTTTCGTTGCAATATACCAAAAATCCGGATGTCCGGGAACCCCCACACAGTGCCGCCATGCAACCTATTGCGTTCCATTGCGTAATGGAAAAAGCAACGATCCCTTCTGCGGAGGCCGTATGCCAACCCGTCGACTATCTCTCATTCTCCTTCTGGTCAGCGCTGTAACCTGTCTCAACGCCCAGTCTTCATCCGACGACAAGGACAAAGAACCGTCAAACCTGGCAAAACGTCTCGGGGATGAGGTTGAACACTTTGTCAACCGCGTTTCCGACATCATGAATGACGCCAACGCTCCCGACGACACGCTCGCAGCAAGGAAGAAGGGGCGGCTGCCCGAGGACCTCGAGAACGACGTGGACACCTACACGTTCACGGGGGACAAGACGATCGAAGCTTCGGAGACGATCGACGGAAACATCGTCGTGAAGGGAGGAGACGTTAAAGTCTACGGAACCATCAACGGTGATGTGCTCGTCGTCGGCGGAACATTATACGTGAAAAATGGGGGACGGATTACCGGCAACGCACGTGCAATTAACGGAACGATCGTGAAGGAAGACGACGGCACGATCGAGGGGACTCAGGACAAATCCCGACCGGCCTCTTACCGTCCCGACCGCAGGCCCTGGGAGGGATCCGGCCCCACGTTCAGTGCCCCGTGGATCCCGGAAGGCGAGAACCTGGACAATTTCCTGTTCCGCTACAATCGGGTCGAAGGATTATTTCTCGGCCTGGGGTCGGAGAAGAAGTACTACTGGGACGGCGGCAAAAACTTCAGCGCGTACGGCTCCCTCGGCTACGGCTTCGGCTCGCACCTCTGGCGTTACGACCTCGGCGTTACACGCCAGTTCGCAATCTCCGGCCAGAACAGCCACCGGCTTCTGGAGCTCGGCGTGGAAGGATACAGTTTAACGGATTCGAAGGACGACTGGCTGATCAACGTGCTCGAAAACTCCGCGGCCGCGTTTTTTATTCATGAGGATTTCCGTGACTACTTCACGCGGCATGGGGCCACGGCCCACATTGGATATTTGACGGAGCAGGGGGATCTGAAGTCGGAAACGCAGATATCGTACGCCGCGGACCGGTACGAATCCATGGAGAATCGAGTCGACTGGTCCTTGTTCGGGGGAGATAAAGTGTTTCGGCTTAACCCGGCCATCGACCCGGGAAATATGCAGAGCGTGAAGGCGATGTTCGGCGCGACAACGCTGACAAAGTCCGCGCGGGGTCCGGAAGGATGGAGTCTGTACGCTTCATCCGAGTTCGCACAGACCGGATTCGGAAGCGATTTTGATTTCAATCAATACATCCTCGACATCCGCCGCTATCAGCCCATCAGTCATGTGGACAACATCAACATCCGGCTTCGCGTCGGGACCGCCGACGGCAATGTTCCGCTCCAGAAAATGTTCGACCTCGGAGGTTTGGGAACTCTCAATGCGTTTCCGTTCAAGTCGGAAACCGGGAACCGCATGATTCTGGGCAATGCGGAGTACATTCTGAACGGTTCGTTCCTCGACGACCTGGACTTCTGGCCGGACTGGCTGTTTGACCACTTCAATTTTCTGTTCCTCGCGGACGCGGGCCTTGTGAGGAATGAAGCTCCGCACGTCACCGCCGGTGACGGATTCGAGAACCTCACGTGGCAGGAATTCCGTACAGACCTGGGGTTCGGGTTTGCCAATCGGAGCGGGTCATTCCGGATTGCCGTAACCTGGAGGACGGATGTCGTCGCGCCCGCACGCGTCATTTTGCGGTTGACCCGTCCGTTCTGAGGTCGTTCTCCGACTTCCTTCGCGTACAATAAAAAGAGCGGCTGCTGGCCGCTCTTTGTATCTCTGTGGTGGGGTCGACGTTGCTGCTAATTCCGTTTCGCCTTCATCAGTACTTCGATGAGTCGCTTTTTGTTCGCCCGCGATATCTCGCGGCCGTAAATTGAGAGCCCTTCAACGCCCCGGGCAAATCGGCGCAGTTCGTGCACGGTCATCGCATCCAGCCGCGTGAAGTACTTCTGCTCTTCGGGCGAGAGCCCTTCGGGCATCGAATATTCTTCCTCGGGTACCACCTCCGACTCATCCACATCCTCTTCTTCCCTGACTGGCGCTTCACCTCTGAGCGCAGATTCGACATCTTCCTGCGTCCGTGTGCCACGGGTGTAGATCAACTGCTCGATTCCTTCCGACGGCCGGGGAATGACATGCGCCGCAATCAGCTGGCTCACTCGCTGTGCCGCCGCCGCGCCCGCATCCACGGCCGAGCGAACGGCCGCCGTGTCCCCCACAATTTTTACCGTGATCATCGCGGGGTCGGTTCGTTCCTTTCCGACGAGAACCACGTCGGCTGCCTTCACCATCGCGTCGGCCGCCTCAATGGCTCCCACCAAGCCGCGGGTTTCGATCAAGCCGAGCGCGTAGTCTGCCATCGTTGATGTGTTGTTGGGGAAATATGAAGGGACAACATGTGGTGGTTGGGAATGAACTCAAGCTCCGGCCCGGTTCCCGCTGGAGCGGCGGAACGAGCGATTACTTCTGCACCGGTCGCTTTGGAAGGATCATCTCGACGTCGCTGTGGGGACGCGGGATCACGTGGACGGAGACCAACTCGCCTACTCTTTGCGCTGCCGCAGCTCCTGCATCGGTCGCCGCTTTGACTGCTCCGACATCTCCCCGCACCATGACCGTGACGTAGCCGCCGCCAATCTGCTCCTTTCCGATGAGCGTGACCTTTGCGGCCTTCACCATGGCATCGGCGGCCTCGATGGATCCGACGAGACCTTTCGTTTCCACCATGCCGAGCGCGTCAAGCGAAATGTCTGACATTGAGTTTCTCCTTTGCTGGAATAGTAAGGTGCGGCCTTCGATTGCCCGCCAATATAAAGAACGCACGCTTTATTGTCAACACCGTGCTCCCGACGAAACCCGTCCTGCTCCCTCGCCCCGCGTCGTCCGAATCCGACTTCTTCCAGCGCCGGAACATCCATCCCGCCACATACGTCGCTTACTTACAGGGGCCGGGTGAATCGCCGCGGTATGTGTGCCGGATGGAAACGAAGATGTTCGGTAGCCCGGCCTGTTGAACCAATGTGGTCACAAGTGGATGTTTCGAATCTCGCGACGGATCGCTAAATTAACATTGATGACGACGCCCAATCATGAGCAGCAAGCGCGGGATCTGTTTGCGAGCTACGACTCATTCCGTCTCGTCGATATTCGGGCAAGACGTTTCTCGCAGGCCGAGATGCTCGGCCGGATCAACACCCTCAATTCCGGCAATTTGTTTGTCTCCACGGTCATCGGCAAATCCAGCGAGGGACGCCCAATCTCCATCCTGAAAGCCGGAGGAGGGGAAACCAGGGTGCTCCTGTGGTCCCAGATGCACGGGGACGAGTCTACCGCAACCATGGCGCTCCTCGACATCCTGAACTTTCTGGGCAAGTGCTCCGACCACCCCATTGCCCGGACCATCAGAAAAAACCTCACGCTGCTCCTTATCCCAATGCTTAATCCGGATGGGGCGGAACGTTACAGACGAAGGACGTCGCAGCAGATCGACATGAACAGGGACGCCCTCGCGCTTCAGTCGCCCGAGGCGCGTCTTCTTAAATCGGCGCAGGATGAGTACCGGCCTCATTTCGGATTTAATTTACACGACCAGGAGCCACACTATACTGTCGGCTTCTCGAGAAATATCTCTGCGATCGCACTTCTTGCCCCCCCGGTGGATGAACGAAGAACAGACGACGCCGTACGGACCCGCGCAAAGCATGTCGCGGCGCGTCTCGCCGGAACGATGCGTCTTTTTATTCCCGACAATCTCGCGAAGTGGGACGACACGTTCGAACCGAGGGCCTTCGGAGAAAACATGCAGCGGTGGGGAACCAGCACGGTGCTGATCGAGTCTGGAGGATGGCCCAACGACCCCGAGAAGATGTATCTTCGCAAGCTGAACTTCGTCGGCATTCTCGACGCCCTGGGAGCGATCGCGGACGGATCGTACGCACAATCGGCGGTCGAAGATTATGAATCGATCCCCTTCAATTCGAAAAATGGGTTCGACCTTATTATTCGGAATGTTCAGTTTCGTCCGAACGAACACGGCTCCGCCGTACGTGTCGATGTCGGGATAAATTTTTCGGACCGGGTCGATGCCGCCGGCAGACGCGAGGTGGTGGGCACGGTTGCGGATATCGGCGACCTCCATACTTTCGGTGCGCTTGAAGAACGGGATGGACGCGGGAAGTCGCTGGATTCGTCGCTCGTCTCCCTGGATAAACAACTCACACCGCAGGAAATTTCCCGCCTTGG
>DATJYV010000016.1:0-3861 GCA_035499415.1 Bacteroidota bacterium | reverse complement strand
ATCGAAACCCCGCGTTGAACGAATCGTCGGGACCGGTGATGACGGTCGAATCCTCGAGCAAGCTCCGGAAATGGTTCGATTGCTGCGCAAGGACCTGCGCGGGGTTTTTCGCAATTGCGTCGAAGGCGTGCACCGCATCCGCTTCGCCTGTACCCGAACCGGAGAAGATGACCGTCGCCTGAGGAGACCTTGGTTTGAGAGATAAGCGGAAACCCAGACCGACGATGATATCCTTCGTGTTCGTTCCGACAAGTCCCGTGGGCAGGACCTGAACCGCGGAGAATTGTCCGACGACGAACTCCTCGGGTTCCCGATCCGCCCCCACGACGGAGTAAAGATCTCCCGAGCCGTTCCGGACGACGCATGCGTGGAGGTTTGCATCCCACGCGTGAAGGAGCGAACCGGTCGCGCGCTCGTTCAGCGGCCACATCAGACGCAGGTCGACCTTCGCGGTCACAACGACTTCGACGGACGCGCGACTTTCGGCCCTGTAGTGTATCGCCCCCGCCGGGAGTGACCGGTCCGTGAAGAGCACCTCTTCCACGACCGCGTCGCCGATGTGATACGTCCGAACAACGCACTCCGGAGTGATGAGGACTTGCGGTGCGAGCGAATCGCTCCACACCAGTTCGCCATCGCCCGCTTTGAACGCGATGCGGACGTCGTTGAGAATGCGGACCGGATGGCACCAAATCTCCCGCAGGCCGTCGCGCTCAGTACCCATGAACAGAATTCTTCTCCCTCCGAGGTCGAAGTACTGCTCGTTCTCCAGCTCGGCGAAATCGCGTCGAAGAATGAGATTGGGGGGTGGAAGATTCCAGGGAATGCTCCTCCTTCGTCGTCCGCGCTTCGTCGTGTGCGTCGTCCGCCGTACCTCCCGTGTCTCAAAGTTCCAATACGTCGTGGGGGGGACAGAAAGACCCGCATTCCGGTTGCTGCGCCGTTCGCCCTTTTTCCCCAGGTACGCAAAACAGTTCAGCGTAAACGACTCCAGCTGCTTGCGGAATCTCTGGCGGGCATCCCGAAAGAAAAAAAACGTCCCTATGGTCAGCGCCAATCCCTTACCGATCCGATATTCGTTGATGATCCTCCAATCGTCGTTGATCTTGATGTAGAGGCGCTCAACCGCCGCGACGGAACCGTTCTCCGGTACCGTTCCGCTGTAGACCGCCGCAGAGTATTCGGTGCCCCCGGTCGGATTCCATGTGTAAACGCCGCCGGCAAATCCGGCGAACAGCGGATGGCCCTGGAAGCTCGCAAACCCCCGAATGTCCGGATAATCTTTTGCCCACGATTCCTGACGCCACGGTCCTTTCTCTATGAAACTCGGACGCTTCGGCTCGAATTCAAGATCGGTGACGTACTGCGCGGCGAGAAGCGAGAGAAGTATCGAGCTTCCGTTACGAACGAAATGTTTGAGCGTGAGGCGAAGAAAAGGGTCGAGGGCTGCCTCCGGAATCTCGGTCGATCCGTCGAAATGCCACCAAAGGATGTCGACCCCCTGGAGCGTCGCCGGCCGTCGTCGGATGTTCTCGAACGTGATCCTCGATGCCGCTATTCCGCGTCTCGACGACAAAAATTCCCACCCGGCCGATTCCTCCGGAGTGAGCCGGTTCGGATCGACAACAAGGTATGCAACCCGCGGGCGTGAGGATTTCATGATGGGACGTCACGCAGACTTGTCGACGGAGTCGAGCGCCTCTTCCAGAAGTAATACACGGGTACGCCGAGGCCGAGAAAGAGCAGGCCCGCGCCGGATTCGACGGGCTTTTCGATCAGCGTGTAAACGACGAACAGCGAGGCCAGAAGTATGAACAGCATAGGGGTAAACGGATAACCAAGCGTTTTGTACGGCCGTACGACTTGGGGGTTCGTGCGCCGGAAAACGAAAATACTCAATGCGGCGAGAGCGAAGAAGATCCAGTCGGCGAAGACGACGTACGAAATCAATTTTTCATACGTCCCCCACAAAAAAATGAGAGTGATCGCCCAGGCCGATTGAATGACGATCGAAAAAACCGGCGTGTGGAAACGGGGGTGGACTTCCGAGACCCTCTTGAAGAATACGCCGTCGTTCGCCATGGCAAAATAGATTCGCGGAGCTGTAAGAGTGTAGATACCGGTCGTGCCGAACATCGAAATGAAAATGGCGAGGGAGATAATCTTCCCTCCGGTTTGCCCCAGCACCGGCACAATTGCGTCGGATGCGACGCAAGCGGAGTTTCCCATGGTGCCGACGGGAAGAAGGTACATATATGCGACATTGGTCAGGAGGTAGGCAAGCGTTACCACCGAGGCGCCGATGATGAGCGCGCGCGGCACGGTTGTCTGCGGGTTCCGCGCTTCAGCGGCAGTGAACGTCGCATGTTGCCAGCCGCCGTAGGACCAAAGGACGCTTACAAAGGCAATGGTGATTCCGCTGGTCAGGCCTCTTGTGCCCGTGGTCAGCGGTGCGAGCAGGTCGATCGTTCCGTGCGAACCCCAGCCAAACCCGACGACGAGGATCATTGCGATCCCCGCAAGTTTGAGGAGCGTGAATACGTCTGAAAAAATCCCGCCCGACTTCACCCCGAGGACGTTCACCGCTGTTACGAAGAGGATACCGAGCACGGCGGCGGCGGTCATGCCGGAGGGGGAGAGTGAGAATAACGCCCCAAGATACGTTGAAAATCCGACGGCGAGAGCCGCCAGTGCCCCCGTGTTCACGACGAGAAAGTAGGCCCACCCGTAGAGGAAACCGGTCAGGCCGCCGTATGCCTCGGAGAGAAACACGTAGACGCCGCCGGCGCGAGGCATCATCGCCCCAAGTTCCGCATACGTCAACGCTCCGCAGAGTGCCATCACTCCGCCGACAAACCAGACGGCGAGGATCCATACCGGCGACGGGAGTGCCTTCGCGACGTACCCCGGTGTGAGAAAAATTCCGGACCCGATCGATGACCCGATGGCGATCATCGTCAGATCGAACATGGAGAGACTACGTCTCAGTTCAGACATGATCTTCCGGAATTGACGAAAAGAAGAACGAATTGAGCCGGTGATCCGGTCTCGAATGAATATTCCAGCGTGACGGGGTCATTCGGCTGACCGATCTCGAGAAAATTAAATCCCGTGCAAACGCTTGATCAGCTGGATTTGACCCGCGTGGTAAACATCGTGCGCGGCGATGCCCCAAAGCATCGACCGCACGCCGTGCTTTCCCCGGCGCTTGATCTTTTTCAGATCTGAATCACGAAGCCGGGAGACGGCTTCGGCAAGCTCCCGGTGCGTCTCATGAAGCAGGGCGACATCGTGATTCCACGCTCGCGCCGTCAAGACCAAGGGTCGTCGGAACCAATTGTGTCCCTTCAACGGAAACACGAATTTCTTATCGGCGAAGACGCGCCTCAGCACAATATATTTCCAGTATGCAGTGTGCACCACGATCTCCCAGATATTGTGCCGACCGGGTCCCGGCCTGCGTGCTGCCTGCCGACATGTCACACCCCGAATTGCCCCGCGCAGATTGGGACCGTGCCACGCTTTTTTTGAATAGCCCTCCTCAATCATCAGGCGCAAAAGTTCGACGGTTCTATTCCGCGAGTTGGGTCGCATTAATTTCACTCCTGTCCGTGCTCAAACTTGGTGGACGGATGCCCCTTCCGATATGGTACACTCGTAACATCTCGCCTTGCAGCCGGTCTCTGCCCGATAGGCGTGCTCGAAAGTACGAACAACGGATTCAGCGGTGGATTGTTCAGTGAGGACGACGGCAGAACCGCCGAAGCCGCCCCCTGTCATGCGCGCGCCATACACACCGGGAATATGGGAACAGATTTCCACTATCGCGTCGAGCTCGGGACAGCTCACCTCGTAATCGTC
>DATJYV010000015.1:0-43589 GCA_035499415.1 Bacteroidota bacterium | reverse complement strand
GCAGCGCCGAAAGGTCGACTTCCTTCGTTTCCACGTGGGTGATTTTGGTTAAGGGTACAGATGAAAACATCAAAGTACTCAAAAAAAATTCCAGCTCCAAAATGATGACCGGGCAGTAACGGCCGAACGCGTATCCACTTTCTCGAGATCGCATTACGACGGGGCGCTCGAAGAGTTACAAAGTCTTCGGTATGGAGAGGACAAATTCGGCGAACGACCCCCAACGACCGGTAACCGTCGGTGATTTTACGCGAAGTGATTTACCGGATATGGAAGGAAGAACGGGTCGGAGTCAACTTTTTCGACCTTCCCTGCGAGCAGAAGGCATCTCAACCCGTCCCAGGATCCGCAGTACTTGCTTTGCCTTTGCTTCCCGCCTCTGCCGCCACTTCGAGACATCTTTCTTGTCAGCCAGGTCGGACAGGAAGGCCCATTCCGGATTTGGTCGCGTGTGTTTCTCCATCGCTTTCAGCCATGCGACGGCAAATTCCCTATACGTCGGCGCCTTCCCGTCGCTCCAGAATTTTCTCGCGACAATTCGTGCGATCGCCCCACTTCTAAAACGTCCTCCCGTTAATCGTTTCAGTAAGGTGGTCATTCTTTCACTGTTCTTGTCATACTGACCGTAGTAGAGTTTGCCTGTCGGCCGAACCATCCCCGGCGTGACATTTAAATGGACGGCGCTCCCCGGGAAGACGGTCGGCCTCAAAATGTCTCCCGTCAGCAAGAAGTGTCGAATACGCTTTAGGATGATTCCCTTGTGATCTCGTTCCCTCGTCCTGTGGCTCTTCCCGTCCAGACCCTTAATCCAAATCGCATATGGGATCGCGTGTTTGTCGCAGAACTTCCTTATCTCGTCCATGTTGAGATAGTTCAGGTCTTTAAAGAGCTGACGCTGTTTTATCCTGCCAAGAGAGGGAAGAAGCACGGTCGTCGACCTGCGTGAATCGTATCATCCTGTGCGCGTGAAGATTCCCGCGGGGCAAATCCCCCCGACGAGGAGCGAAAACATAATCGGCGATCCGCCAACAACGCCTTCAGGAATCGGACAACCTCTGTGCGCTTTGAACCAGTCAGCGTCAGGACGAGCTTGCAATCATAACCGGGGAGATACAATCCGGCTCACATCGCCGAGATTGGGTGGACACCATCAAAGGCATAGCGCCCACCTCCGTCGTTTACTGTCCGCCCACCTGCTTGTATTTCTCACGATACTTTTCGTAGAGCTGCTTGTGCTTGTCGCGCATGTCCACCTTCTTTCCCTCGATGTAGAGCTGTTCGACTGTCGACGAGGGCTCCAACGGATCACCCGTTGAGATGAACAGCGTCGCATCTTTTCCCGCTTCGAGCGAGCCGACGCGATCCGCAATTCCCAACACCTGCGCGGCATACAGCGTGATCGACTTGATCGCATCCTCTTTCGAGAGCCCGTAGGCCGCCGCCGTTGCAGCCTGGTATGGAACGTTTCGCGAGAAGGACGGATCGCTGCTTCCCGATATACAAAAAGCAACCCCGGCATCTTTGAGGCGCTTCGGCAACGAGAAGACGAGGTCGTAGGGCTCCCAGGCCTGCAACGGAGCGCTCTGTATCTCGTTGACGATTACCGGCGTGTGCTTGGCGACGAGCTGTTCGGCAACGCGCCAGGCATCATGCCCGCCCACCAGCACGATTTTCACCTGCTCTTCCTCGCTCCAGGTAATGGCCGCCTGGATCTGGCTGAGGTCGTCCGCGTGAACGAAGACCGGAATTTTTCCTTCGAGGACGGGGATCATCGCCTCCCATCTTGAATCGGTGTCGTGGTACGGAATTCCCTTCTGGTTCTCTGCTTTCTTCGCCGTCGCGTATGCGCGCGCATCGGCAAACGCTTTCCGTAACGATTTCAACTGGTCGTCTCTCTGCTTCAACCACTCTTCCTTCGTCTGACGCGAGAAGGAGTTCGGAACGTACGACATCTGAGGCCAGTTCACCACCAGCCCCAGCGGAGCCCTCAGCGTCATCTCGTCTCCCGTCCAACCGTCCGTCATGATCGCGGCAATGGTTCCCGAAATCAACCCTCCCTCCGGAGAACTTGCGGCAATGGCGATGCCGTTCGACCTCGCAACCGGAATGAGTTCGCTTTCTGGGTTGACGGCAACCTCTGCTCTCGCGTTTGGATTGAGCGGTCCGGTCTCGGCCATGTCGAGCGTTCCCCGGACCGAACCGATTTCGTACAGGCCGAGTGTCGTCGAAGCGTCGATCAGCCCGGGATAAACGTGTTTTCCGGTCGCATCGACTTTCTCGGCATCCGCGGGGATCGGGACTCCGACGCCCACCGAGACGATCTTTCCCTTGTCAAACACGATGGTGCCGCCCTGAACGTCCGCGCCGCTGAGCGTGTGGATTGTTGCCCCGATGATGGCAATCGGTTCCTTTTGTTTTGGCGCTGGAATCGGGTCAGAAGCAAGAAGGGGGGAGGAATAAGTGAAAAGGCTAAGGATGAAGGTGGAGAGCAGGGCGAAGCGTGCTCTGTTGGCTGAAGTTTTCATTGCTCACCTCCGTACGGAGCGATAAGTTCGTCGATGGATGATTCGTCGTCATTGTCGCGCGGCCTCCGGAAGCGCGGGTTCGGCTCATTTGCCGCAGGCCCGCTCTCTTTCTTGCTCGCAAGGACTTTCTGGATCAGGACGGCCCGCTCTTTCTCGATCTCGGTCCTCATCGCGAGGTCTTCCTTGACGTCGAAATATTTTCTTCCGTCCACCCACGTCTGCTCGCACTTCGAGTACGTCGATAATGGGTCGCCGCTCCAGACGACAAAGTCTGCATCCTTCCCTTCTTCCAACGATCCAACCTTGTCGTCAATGCGAAGTTGCTTCGCGGGGTTGATCGTTACGAATTTGAGGGCTTCCTCTTCTGAAATTCCGAAGCGTATTGCCTTCGCGGCTTCCCAATTCAGCCGTGTCGCCTGCTGATTATCGTCGGAGTTGTACGAAACAACGACCCCGCGGTCGTGCATGAGCGGCCCGTTCCCCGGAATCGCGTCCCACGCTTCGATCTTGTACGCCCACCAGTCGCTGAACGTCGACCCTCCCGCCCCGTGCTTCGCAATTTCATCCGCGATCTTATACCCCTCCATCACGTGCTGAAGGGTGGCGATCCGGATGCCGAAATCCTCGGCTACTTTCATGAGCATCAGGATCTCGTCCTGCCGGTAGCAGTGGCTGTGGATGAGCCGTTTGCCGTTCAGAACTTCGACGAGCGCGTCCAACTCGAGGTCGCGATGCGGGGGAATCTTCGACTTGTCCCGCTCCCAGTTCTTCATCGCCTTCTCGTAGTCCAGCGCCGCCATGAACCGGTCGCGAATGATCTGTTCGACTCCCATCCGCGTTTGCGGATACCGGGCAGTGGAACGGGGGGCCTGGAAACCGTTGCTCTGTTTCACGTTTTCGCCCAGCGCGAACTTGACCCCGGGCAGAGCTCCCGCAATCGGAAGTTGATCCGGAAGCGCCCCCCACCGCCACTTCACAACGATCGTCTGGCCGCCGATCGGGTTCGCGGATCCGTGAAGGACATTTGCGATAGTCGTCCCTCCCGCGAGTTGTCGGTAGATCCAGATGTCATCGCTGTTCAGGACATCCTGGATTCGAACTTCGCACGTTACGGCTTGAGCTCCTTCGTTGATTCCCTGCGAGATGGCCGTGTGCGAGTGGCAGTCGATGATGCCGGGGGAGACGTGCTTTCCCGTCGCATCGACAATCACCGCGTCGTTCGGCGCTGTGATGTTGGTTCCGACCTGAACGATCTTCCCCTTTTTAATCAATATGTCCCCATGTTCCACAATCCCTCCCTTTCCCTCCGTCCAAATCGTTCCGTTCTTCACGAGCACGTACTCCGGCTGGTCGGGAATTTTTGCGCGCCCAAAGCCCACGGGAGGGGTCACTTCCGGGAAGGAAGCCATCTCGACCTTCTTCGGTTTTGCCGTATCCGGTTCCACTCTCGGCGGCTCAACCCGCGTCGCACTCCACTTGAACGATTGGCCGTCCGGCAGCTCGCCGATCCCGAACAAATCCTTCTCGCCGACGCTCGCAGACATTCGGACTATTCCTTTGTGGCCGGCGGAATCACCGGCGAACGTCAATGTCAGCCGGTCGGCCGAAACTGCCGCGCTTGAAAGACGGATATCTTTTGACTGGAACTTAATGAAGCCGGTCGGTTTCTCTGCGTCGCCGCGCAGCGTCAGCATCTCCTTCGATGTCGAGAGGTTCGATTCGTAGGACCAGGTTCCCCGTGGGTCTGTGACGGGAGGCGGTTTGACTTCATATTGTTTTCCATCGATCCACGTAGCCGAGAGCTTCGTCTTTTCGCCGAAGATATCCCCGTCGGTTACGACAAAGTTCGCGCGCTTTCCCTTGTCGAGCGATCCGTACTCCTGTTCGAGGCCGAGCCATTCTGCCGGAACGGTGGTAAGGCACGCAAGAGCGTCATCCGCGTCGAGGCCGCGTTCGATCGCTTTCCGCGCCTGCGCGAGAAATGCTCCCGGATCCTTCAGTTGCGAGGCGCTCAACACGATGGGGATTCCCGCCTTTTTCAGACGGCCCGGGTTTTCCGGAGCGGCATCCCAGTGATGAAGCTCTTCCAGTGAAACGCCAAGCGCCTCCTCCGGAGTATCGACGTTGGGAGCGTCGGGAAAATTCAGAGTGACGATTACCGGGACCTGCGTCTCTTTGACTGCGTCGATCTTACGGTATTCTTCACCGCTCCCCCGGATCCACAGCTTCAGCCCGAATTCTTTTCCGATCTTTGCCGCGCGCAGAAAATTCAGGTCGGTGGTTGCATCCATCACGACAGGTTGCCCGCCGTGAAGTGCGCTTTGGAGTGCCTCGAGTGCGATGTTCGTCTCGGGGCGTGGCTGGTCCGGGTTCTTCGCGTACGACTCCTGTGCCTTCTGGTACCAGTCCGCATCAATCCAAGTCTGCCGGTGAAGGGCGATGACGCCCATCAGGGATGTCGGATATTCGCGGAAGCTGCCACGCGACTGGTCGAGCGACGTTGTCTGCGCAACGCGCTGGCGGATGACGAGGTCGCTTGCCGCGCCGTCGCCGAGTGCGACGAGTGCGCTCCATCCGCGGAACAACCCGCGCTGGGGAGTGGCAAGAACAAGGCCGAACCCCTGCGAACGTAATTTCTCCGCGGCCTTGGGATCCGGCTGGAACTCCGCCGAAGCGTCGAATTCAGCACGAACTTTCTGGTTCCAATGCGCGGCGCCCTTCGGTTTTTCCGGGGCGGCGGGGGATTCAAACGGATTTCCGGCTTGCTCGTCTGCTTTGGGAAGTCCGTAGTCGGAATAAAGGTCGATGAACGACGGATAGATCGTCCGACCTTCCATGTTCCAAACGCGTGCATCAGCAGGGGGCTGGACGTTTTCGCCGACTGCCTCCACGAGGCCGTTGCGAATGACGAGCGTCCCCTTCGCGATGACGTGATGAGGGGCAACGATAATTCGTGCGTTCGTAAAGGCGTTAACCGAAGGAGTGTTGTCCCGCAGTCCGGTGGTCGGGGCGGTTTGAGCGATGAGCGCGCCGCACAGAGCGGACAGGATGACAGGAAGACACATGATGCGTCGAATCATACTACCTCCGACTTTTTATTGATGGGGAATTTGGCCGACAGAACACCGCATTGCATGTTCGGGCGTACATGTTCGCAGAGATATTGGAGTGGAGAAGAGATGAACGGCAGGAATTTGCATCCGTTGAACAAACGAAAAGTTTCGGTGAACAGCAAGGAGAGGGGTTTCGCGCGGGAAGGGCCCTGGAGATTTGGTGATTTGATACGTGGGTGATTGAGTTCTGATACCTGACGGTCGATTGGGCTTGGCGACGGTCACGGAACAGTTCGTGACCGCCAAGGCCTCTTTCCCCCGCCTCGGGTGGCACGGTCCACACCGCGCCACCGGAGGCGAACTGATGATGCTCTGCAACCATCACGGAAGGGTTCGTGACTCCCGGGGGCGGATCCGGCGATTGAGCAAGCGGAGCGTTAACGCCTGATCGCCGTTTGCGACTTTAGGTAACTATCGATACTTTTCAACAACGAAAGGAAAATCATGAAGGAAAACCTTATGCGCACCGCGAATCCGGCCCTCAATGCAAAGACGTTCGAGGGCTTCGACGCTGTTGCCGATGCAGAAGGGCGGATGACACTTCAGGGGACCGTCAACAAAACGGCGATTATGCTCCTTCTCCTGCTCGCGGCGGCGTGTTATACGTGGAGTCTCTTCTTTGAGTCCTCCAACATCCGCCCGGTGGTTCCGTGGCTTCTGGTGGGACTCGTCGGCGGAGGAATCCTTGGTTTTGTCACGGTCTTCAAGAAAACGTGGGCGCCGGTCCTCGCTCCGGCGTACGCCGTCTGTCAGGGTCTCGTGCTGGGCGCCATTTCATCCGTCATGGAACTGCAATATCCGGGAATTGTCATCCAGGCGGTGGCGCTGACATTCGGAACACTGTTCTGCCTGCTGATCGCGTACTCGTCGGGATTGATCAAGCCCTCGGAAAATTTCCGGCTCGGCGTTGCCTCGGCCACGGGAGCGATTGCACTCATCTACATCGTCGACATCGGACTCCGCCTCTTCGGAATTCCCATCCCATTCATTCACGACAGCGGCCTCATAGGAATCGCGTTCAGTCTCTTCGTCGTTGCCGTCGCGGCGCTCAACCTCGTCCTCGATTTCGACTTCATCGAGAACGGCGCAGCGGAGGGAGCCCCCAGGTACATGGAGTGGTACGGGGCGTTCGGATTAATGGTCACGCTCATCTGGCTCTACCTCGAAATCCTGCGGCTCCTGGCGAAAGGGCGAAGCCGGAAATAAGGGGTCAATCTCCCCGTCGAAGCAGAGTTCTGTCTGAGCCGCCCGGCTCATGACGGCCTCCGGAACACCGCCTTCCCGATATCGCATTCCGCGCAGCGAGCTCCACTGCAGAAGAAGTGGTAGAGCTGAAGTGAGCCCTGTTGTGTTAACGCCCGCGTGTTTCGAACTCGCCCACGCAAGAGCTCGGCCTCCATCTTCCTCGTGACATGATTCGATTGCAAGGCGGGCAGTCGGTCGTATAGTTCGCGAATTGCTTCCCCCATCTTTGTCTCTCTGAATTTTCGGGAATACAGAAGGCCTACCGGGAGAATCACGTTGACAATCATGTCGGCTATTCTCGCCGACCCAAGCAACCGACGCCCTCTGAACGGTGCAACCCGCAGTAGTCCCCGAAGACCTTGCGTCTTCTTCGCCGGGGAAACCGGGGCGTTCAACGACTGAACGACGGAGCGGAAAAAGTCCTCCCTCAGAAGCTTCCATGCAATTCCGCCTGCCGCTGCGACGCGCAGCACAGGAGAATTTCCCGGGCGCAGCGGAAATCGCTGCCAGTCGCCGGGATGCAAATATCCGGTCCTCACGTTGTCTCGAATTTTTTCCCACCGACTCCGAAGTTCCCTTCCTACATGTACTCCTGCTATTGAATCATCTTCCAACACATCGTCGACAAGTCCTGCGACTCCGAAAAGACAAGCCTGAACAGAGCGCAGATCGGCCGGCCCGACGACCCGCTCCAGCTCAGAGAGGGTCATACTCTGCGCCAGCATTCTGAACGGAACCCGGTTCTTGCTGAAACCGAGCGATTCAAGAAACCCCTCGTACAAAAGCTGTTCCCAAAGTCGCAAGGCGGCGAACGGACGTCGCGTGACTGAAGCCGATTCCTCCGGTGCGGTTGGACTCTGATCGGCGAGTTCCGAGAGTCGATCATCGAACCTCCTCAGTTTCATCTCCAGTCGCTCTTCCCCCAATTTCCGGATCCATGCATCAAGGAGCGACGACGGCACCTTTTCGTTCAGCGCGTAGCAAGGAATTCTTCGCCGTGAATTCGGCTCGTCCCCAAGCGAAAGCTGATCCCACACCGGCAAGAGCGATTCGGACAACCATTGCCGGAGTACGAGGAGGGGGACAATGCGACCGCTCCGCACAAAAGTTTGGAACCGCTCGGCAGAATGTTCGAACGCAACGTGAAGGATGACCGCGTTGTACGAAGGGTCGAGGTGATGGCCATGCCGCACCCAATCGACGGAAGACCGATGGATTTCAATATCTCCCGTGCACAGGACGCCGCCAATCCTCAGAGTCGCGGCCACGAAATCCGGGCCGCCGTCGAGGTTGAGCGTGCCGGGGTTCAATATCTCCAGCGATTGACCGTCGTGGGTCGACAAGCCCTCCCGCCCAAAGTACTGCTTTTCCCAAACGCGGAACAGGACGCGCTCGTGAATCGTTGCATGACCACGCATACCGCCCCCCGGGCAGTGATGATGAATGAATGGACGGACTGGAGCGATGAGAAAGGAGGGACGGATCCGGAATCGCAATCCGCAGTTCTGTCGCAATCGTCGACTAAGTTGTTCTCAGCCGGTTCATGGTAATCTGAATTCGTTCTGCCTCTTCCCGGGCTCGTTCGAGAAAATCGCTTCGTGACGAGGCATACAGCACACTTCGCCCCACGTTGACAACTGCGAGGTCCCGCTGTCGCGTACATCCATGACGTACCGCGGAGGATAAACTTCCTCCTTGTGCCCCCACCCCCGGGATCAGGATCGGAACGTCCGGAAGGATTTTGCGAATACGCCGCAGTTCCCCGGCGTGAGTCGCCCCGGCGACAACGCCGACGTTGTGGCGTGAGTTCCATCGTCGAGCGGTTGCGGCCACTCTTTCGTACATCGGTTTTCCCGCGACGTTCAATCGCTGGAAATCACGTGATCCCGGGTTGGAAGTCATGACGAGAACGAATGCTCCCCGTCGCTCGTCTTCGATAAAGGGCTCGATCGAGTCGTATCCCATGTACGGGTTGACCGTCACCGCGTCAAAACCAAATCCCCCAAACATTGCCCGCGCATACATCTTCGACGAATTTCCGATGTCTCCCCTCTTTCCATCTCCGATCGTTAAAATCCCGCGGGGAGTAAGCGAGAGCAGCTTCTCGAGATTTTTCAAACCACGAAATCCGTCCGCTTCGTAGAACGCCAGATTGAATTTCAGGGCGCAAACGAATTCAGTCGTTGCCTCGATGATCCGGCGGGCAAACTCGAAAGGGGGATTGGCAGAGCGACGGAGGATGCGGGGAAGGTGCCTTGCATCAACATCGATGCCGATGCACAGGAGGGAGTTGCGCGATTTTTGGACTTCCCGGACTCGGCGATTGAATGTCATGTAATCGGTGCCGGAGGTAGGTCGGTGTTGGTTTCCGGTTGCGAGTTACGAGCTTTGAGTTCTGATAGTTCATCGCCAATCGCCCACTGCCAATCGCTTCTTCCGTTCATCTTCGAAAATTCTTCCACATCATCGATTCAACCGGCTTGTTCGTCCGTTTATTGTACTTTGCCCCCTTCTTATTCGTGTACGGGACTCCCACCTCACCCGAGACTTCGAAATAGATCAACTGGCCGATCGGCATGTCCGCGTAGATTCGCACCGGTTGCCGAACCGATATTTCGAGAGTCCAGGTGTTACAAAACCCGATATCTCCCTTGCCGGCAGTCGCGTGGATGTCGATTCCCAGACGGCCGATGCTGCTCTTCCCCTCGAGGAACGGGACGTGTGCATGCGTTTCGGTGTACTCGTGCGTGACGCCGAGATACAATTTGCTCGGGACAAGGAGCATCCCTTCCCGCGGGATCTTGAAGTAGCGTACCTCGTTGTGCTCGCGGCAATCCAGAATTTCCTCGCGATACATCGCCAGCCATTGGCCGAGGTGGACATCGTAACTGTTCGAGCCCAGGTGCCGTCGCCTGAACGGTTTGATGACGATCGTGCCCCGGCGAATTTCGCGGAGAATTTGATTATCGGATAAGATCATCGTTCAGTTGGAGCGGATGAATTGAAGTGACCGAACAATCGAGCCGACCTTGTTGCCGGGGGGATAAAAACGAGATGAGTCGTTGAGTCTGCTCAGGCGCGTGAACGGCGCTCAACGATGATACAGAAAAGAGGGAAATTGTGCAAACGCCGTGGTGCCGCGGTCATGTCGGCTCGAGCGTGAACAGCGTAAGCTCCGGACGCACGAGCCGAATCGCAGCCCCCACCATCCCGACACCGACGTTGACGTAAAGCTGTTTCCCCTCTACCATGAAATGTCCCATCGGATATTTGTGGACAAGATAGACAGGATTAAGTTTCACCGGGCCGATATCGAATCCGACCTGCCCCCCGTGCGTGTGCCCCGCCAGACTCAAATCGATCCCGGCTTTGCGTGCAATATCGAAGAAGTCGGGGCGATGCGTCATGAGAATCTTGAATGAATCCGGCAGGAGTCCCGCGAAGGCGGCATCCGGGTCCGCAAAGTTTCGCCATCCGGCGCCGTAATCGTCGACGCCGATCAGTTCAAACGAGTCCCCGTTGACCGCGACGGTGCGATGCTCGTTGTTCAGCATGCGGACGTTCCGCCGCACGAGCGCGGCGTTCACTTTCTCCGCCGTCGCAAAGTGGTCGTGGTTTCCGAGGCAGCCCCACACGCCCAGATCCGCTTTCAGCGTGCCGATGGAATCGTAGACCGACCCGATCTCATCGTCGGTGCTGTCGACAAAGTCCCCCGTCACGAGCGTGATGTGAGCAGAGAGCGAATTCGTCAGGTCGAATATTTCGACAAGATGGTCGGCGGTCATGAACGGCCCGGCATGCAGGTCGCTGACTTGAGCGATCCTCAGACCCCTTAGCCCGCCGGGGAGATTGGGAAACCGCAGAGTAACGCGGTTGATCTTGTAATCGCGGACACTGGCGAGAGACAAGACAACGGGTGTTGCGATGCTGACGCCGATTGCCGAGACACCGGCGACTTTCAAGAACTTGCGTCGCCCTTCATCAATTTCCGGACGCCTGGCGGGGATGGTGGTGGAATCGGACAGTGCGAGGCGCTTGAGCAACTCGACGCCCCGTCGCAGGACATGGTATGGGAGACGGATCGCGTCCCGGATGATGAGGATGAGGAACGCGAGGACCAGGGAGGCGAGATAGAATCCCGCCGCGTACGCGACTGCCGAACGCAGCAGAGGGATTGATGAAAGGCCGAGGGGGCGGGAGAAGGCGGTACCAAAGAAAAAAACATTTCCGGCGATGATGGCCCATACTCCTCCGCGTTGCCAGCGGTGGCGGTCCCCCTCATGTATCGCCCGCCGCGTCCATCGGAAGTAGGAGAGCCAAACGTATAGTTGGAAGAGACTGTAGACAGCCAGAACGATGGAGATGAAGACAACAAAAGTTTGGGTACGGGGCATCGCGCTTTATGGGAAGAACAGATACAGGAAGGAAAGCCCGCCGGGGGGAATCAATACTCTTTTCGGGTGGCGTAAAAATTCATCAGGAGGCCCGCCATCATCATGTCGGCGACGAGCGCAGATCCACCGTAGCTCAGGTAGGGGAGCGGAATGCCGATCACCGGCATCAACCCCATGCACATGCCGATGTTGATGAGCACATGGGTGGTCAGCATACCCGTGATTCCGATCGCGGCAAGACCGCTAAAATGACTCCGGGCGAGACCCGCGACCGTAATTCCGTGCAGGAGGAGCCAGGCAAACAATCCAAGGACTATGCATGACCCGAGGAAACCGAACTCCTCTCCGGGCACGCAGAAAATGAAATCCGTCCATTGCTCCGGTATATAATTGAGCTGAGTCTGCGTTCCGCGAAGGTACCCTTTCCCCAGGAGTCCGCCCGAGCCGATCGCAATCTTTGATTGCATGACATTGTATCCCGCTCCGAGGGGGTCGGCATCGGGATTCAGGAACGTCGATATTCTCCGCTGCTGATGAGGCGCCATTCGTTCATAGACCATTTGCACGGACAGACCGACGGCAAGCGTAATGCCGAATGCGACGGCAGCGGCAAAACGGTTCTCTCTGAAATAATACAGGAGGCCGGCGGCGATCAGCGACGCAATGAGAAAATAGGAGGTGCCTAGGAGCGCTCCGGCCGCGACGATCAACGGCGTCACGATCGCGATGAGAATGAAGTTTGACGAGCCGGCCCAGTAAAGCAGGGGAAGGAGAGCGATGAAAAATACAACCGTTGTTCCCAGGTCCGGCTCCAGGAGGATGAGCGCCATCGGGAACGCGAAAATGAGGAGGCCGACGACAAGATGGCGCATATTGTTCACCGAGACTTCGGGCCGTGTCATATAGGCGGCGAACGCAATAATCGTGAACACCTTGGCGAACTCGGACGGCTGGCCGCCGAGCCGGCCCATCGCCAATCCGCCGACCGCAAACCAACTCCGGGAGCCCTTGATTGTACTTCCAACAACAAGGACAAAGGCCAGAAAGAGAAGAGTCCCGATGTACAAAGGGATGGCGAGCCTCTGGAGCGTCCGGAGTGGGACGGAAGCCGCAATGAGCAGAGCGACAAAACCGATCCCCGCCCATATCGCCTGCCGGTGAAAATTCGCCCCGTTGTTTATGTCGAACGTGGCGCTGTAGATGGAGAGCAATCCGATGGCGACGAGGCAAAGCGCGATTGCGAACGTCTTGAAATCGAAATACTCTTTAAAGTAATTGAACATGATACTCTCCTTCTACCGTCTCAGCTCCCCGACGCTTGCGACGGCGGAGTCCCTCCGGGCTCCCGGCTCGCCGCCGGGAATGAAGATGTTCCTTTTGATTTCACCGAAGAGGTATTTTTCCATCACGAGCCCGGCGACCGGTGCCGCCTTCGTGCCGCCGAAACCCGCGTTTTCGATGAGCACCGCTATGGCAATCCGCGGATTGTTGAAGGGAGCGAATCCGACGTACCACGAATGGTCTTCTCCGTGCGGGTTCTGTGCCGTTCCCGTTTTTCCGGCCGATACAATGCCGGGGATTCGGGCGAGCGATCCGGTTCCGCCCGGCGATTCAACGCACCGGCGCATTCCCTCCCGTATGAGGTCCATGTTATGTTTGTCGATGCCGATGCTGATCGCTGTGTCCTCCACCGCATCCATCCGGTTCGTTCGCTTGTTGCGGATGCGGTCGACGGAGTGAGGACGCAGAAGAATCCCCCCATTTGCGAGCGCCGCCGCATACCGCGCCATCTGAAGCGGGGAGACACCAATTTCCCCCTGTCCGATGCCAAGACTCACAAGGTTTCCGAGCGTCCACTTTCCTTTGCCGTAGACCCTGTCGTAGTATTCGGGCGTCGGAATAAGCCCCGTCACTTCCTCGCCCAGGTCAAACCCGGTCGCCTCGCCGAAGCCAAACCTGTGCGCGTACTCGACCCACTTGTCGAAGCCGACCTTCAGGATCAGCTGGTAGAAAAAAACGTTGCACGATTTCTGAATCGCTTCAACGATGTTTGTCGACCCGTGGATATGCGTATCCTTGAAAATCCGGTTGCCAAACCGGAACGCTCCGTAGCAGGTGATGCGGTAGTGCTCGTCGATTATTCCTTCCTGGAGTGCGGCGGCCGCAAGCATCATTTTAATCGTCGAACCCGGAGGATAGCGGGTCATTGTCGCACGGTTGAACAGCGGCTTGTCGGGGTCTGAGTTCAGGCGGTTCCACTCGTCGGCGGGGGTGACGCCGCTCAGGACGGACGGGTCGAAGTCGGGCTTGCAAACCAGGGCGAGGATTCCGCCGGTATTGGGGTCCATCGCAACAAGCGCGCCGCGGTAGTTCGTCATGAGAGATTCTGCAAAGGTCTGAACGTCGAAATCGGCACTGAGGACAAGGTCGAACCCCTCCTTCGGCAGGATGTCGCGCTTCCCGTCGTCCAGAGACCCGAGGACATGGCCTTTGGAATTGATGGAGATGAACTCGTATCCCTTTTCCCCCCGCAGGAAAGTTTCGTAATACGCCTCCAGCCCGGCGGAGCCGATAATATCCCCCTGCTGGTAGGTGGAGCCGGCGCGGGCGAGTTGAACGTCCGTAATCTCCTTGCAGTAACCGAGAAGATGCGGCGCGCGCGCCTGCGAGGTGTAAACGCGTTTCGTCTCGACGTCGTAGCTCACGCCCGGCATCAGAAAAAGATGCTCTTCGATCGACGAGAGCGTCTTGAAGTCGACATCCCGCTTCACGCGGACCGGTGCAAAACGGGAGATCGCGCGGCCGCGGTTCACGCGGTCCCGGATCGTCTCGCTGTCCATGTCGAGCAGCATCGCAAGGTACTCCGTGTTGCTTGTGTCGAACTCCGACGGCGTCACCGTGACGGAATAAAACGGACCGACATCCACGACGAGTTTTCCGTTTCGGTCGAACATGTAACCACGGACGGGATCCCTGACCACCGCCCGTACGCTGTTTTTCTCAGACTCTTTTCCGAACTCGACGTGGTAGAGCAGCTGGAGCTGGTAGAGGCGGACGAATAGGGTGACGAACGCGCTGAAGACGAGTACCGTCAACACCATGCGGCGCGAGGCCGAACCGAATTCTTCCGGTTCGATCATTGAGCCCACGAAGTGCTGAACTTCTGAGAGAACGCGAACATGGGAATAACGGACACGACGACCGTGTAGAGGGTCGTTGAAAGGCAGAGGATGACGAGGGAGCTCAACCACGGCCCCTCCGTCCCCTGAAGGAAAATCACGAAGTAGATAAGATTGTGAAGCAGGGAGCAGAGGCCGACGATGGAGAGGTAACGGTAGGAGCCGAGCGTCTGTTCGGCGGTATTCTCGTTGAAAAAATAACCCGCGGCGAACGACGAAACGGTCTTCGAAAGAACCGCAAGGCCGAAAAACTTCGTTGAGACGACGTCCTGCAATAGTCCGGCGCCGAATCCGGTGAGCATGGCTTCGATCTGCCCGCGACGCACCGCAATGTAGACAAGCCAGAGAATAAAGAGATCCGGAAGGATGCCTCCCAGAGCGACGAACGGCATGAACGTCGTCTGGACGAGAAGAAGGAGGATGGCGATGGCGGCAGAGCGAAGATAATGTTCCATCTGTATCGACTTAAAATAGTAGACAGATTTGGAGCCAGAAGCAATTTGGGATTCGAATCGCCCGGTCTACTTGCCCGTCTTTTGTTTCGCTTCCTGTTCGAGGTCCGACCGTTCTTCGTCGGGCAGATAGTCCATGACGAACACTTCCTCGAGCTTGACGAAATCGACGGTCGGCATGACCGTCACTGTTTTGAAAAGGGCTCCTTCCTGGATTTGCACGTCGCTCACGATTCCGATCCGGATGTCCGGCGGGAAGGAGCTGCTGTATTCGGAACTCAGGACAACATCGCCGGGAACGACATCGCGCGTCTTCGCGACGTTCCGCAGCGCGAGCGTACGGCCGTCCCACGCGACGATCCCGTCCACGCGGCTCCGCTGAATCTTTGCGCTCACGCGAAAATCCGTATTCCACAGAATGTTCACCACGGAAAAATGGTCGCTCACGTCGGTGACAAGCCCGACGAGCCCGCCGTCGCCGACGACCGGCATCAGCGGTTCAATCCCGTCCAGCCGGCCGGCGTCGAGAGTTAACGTGTTACGCAGAAGCGTGAGATTCTTGGAGACGATTTCGGCCGCGGTGAGCGGATACGAAGAGCGCTGCTTCAGTCCCAGGAGCTGACGGAGGCGGATGTTCTCGAGCTTCTCCTCGCGCAATTGCGATGCCTCATCCGCGAGCGATACATTAATCCGGCGGAGGAGCGCATTCTCGCTCCGAAGACCAAAATACGCGGGGATGAACGAAAGCCGGTCCTCAACGACACCGAACGCCACGGTCGCGACCGTGCGGATACGCCGGACCTGCACGTTGTCGTTCAGAGCAATCATGCCGATCGAAAGGAGGACGAGCGTTGCAAGGAGGACGTACTCCTTGAAGAGAAACAAGACGTCGTAGATGCGGCGGATCATGGGGCGTCGGCAGAGAATGACCGCGGAATCGGCGGCGGTGGGCCGGGTTGACGGCGGGAATACAGGCCGTCAGTACCGTCGGCTGCGGAGCAGAACTTTGGAATAATGATCGAGATTCTCCAGCACCTTGCCCGTTCCCCGCACGACCGCGGTGAGAGGGTCCTCGGCCACATGAACGGGGAGATTTGTTTCAAGACGCAATCGTTCGTCAAGACCTTTGAGCAATGCGCCGCCCCCCGTGAGCATGATTCCCCGGTCAAGGATGTCGGCCGAAAGCTCCGGCGGCGTGCGCTCGAGGGTGATTTTTACTCCTTCCACGATCTGCGAGATCGGTTCGTTGAGGGCTTCCCGGATTTCGACCGAGCTCACCTCCGTCGTTTTCGGAACGCCGTTCACCAGGTCCCGACCCTTCACCTGAATCGTGATTTCTTCCTTCAACGGCATCGCCGACCCCACCTCGCACTTGATCGCCTCGGACGTTCGTTCGCCGATCAAGATATTGTGATTGCGCTTGAAGAACTGGATGATCGCATTGTTCATCTCGTCCCCCGCCACACGCCTCGACTCTTCGTTGACGATCCCCGAAAGTGCGATGACCGCAATCTCCGTCGTTCCGCCCCCGATGTCCACGACCATGTTTCCCACCGGTGCGTCCACGTCAAGGTCGACGCCGATCGCCGCAGCCATCGGCTCTGCCAGAAGATGAACCTCCTTCGCTCCTGCATGTTCCGCCGAATCGCGAACGGCTCTCTTCTCTACTTCCGTTATGCCCGAGGGAACTGAAACGACGATCCTCCGGCTCGGGACCCAACCGATGCTGATCTTCTTGATGAACTCGCGCAGCATTCCTTCCGCAATCTCGAAGTCCGCGATCACGCCGTCCTTCATCGGACGGATTGTACGCACGTCCTTGTGCGTCCGTCCCAACATCTCCTTCGCTTCGTTCCCGATCGCTATGATGCGCTTCGTGTTCCGGTCGAACGCAACGATCGACGGCTCGTTCAGGATTATTCCCTTCCCCTTCATCCAGATGACGGTGTTGGCGGTGCCAAGGTCGATGGCGAGGTCGGCGGAGAAGAGAGAAAGAAGGCCCATGATCAAGAAGAATTACTCTGATTCGTGAAATAAGACAAGCGCCCGAAGTAATGCGATCGGTTCGAACGCGCCGCCCGGTGAGTTAGTGTCGAAAGTGCCGGATTCCCGTGAATGCCATCGCAACGTCGTTTTCGTCGGCTGCGGCGATAACCTCCTGATCCCTCACGGATCCCCCCGGCTGGATCACCGCCGTCGCTCCGCCTTTGACTGCCTCCAGAAGCCCGTCGGCAAAGGGAAAGAACGCGTCCGAGGCAACGGCGCATCCTTTGAGGTCCAATCCCGCTTGTCCGGCTTTCATCGCCGCGATCATGGAGGAGTCGACCCGGGACATCTGACCCGCCCCGATTCCCAGAGTCCGGTCGCCGCGAGCATACACAATGGCATTCGATTTGACGTGCTTCGCGACGCGCCAGGCGAACATCATCGCTTCAACCTCGGCATCCGTCGGTTTGCGTTTCGTGACCACGCGCAAGTCCTGGGGATAGAGCCGGTGCTGGTCGGGGTCCTGCACCAACACCCCGCCTGCAACGCGCCGAACGTCCAATTCCCGCAAGGTGCGCAGGTTCACCGTCTGGCGGATCAAACGGCGGTCTTTCTTCTTGGTGAGAAACTCGAGCACCTTCGGCAGAAATTCCGGCGCCACGATTACTTCCGTGAAGATCTCATTAATGGCCTCCGCAAGGCTCAAATCGAGCGGACGGTTCACGCAGACGATTCCGCCGTAGGCAGACTTCGGGTCCGTTGCGAGAGCGCTCCGATACGCCTGGAGAACATCTCCCCCCGATGCGACGCCGCACGGGTTGTTGTGCTTGACGATCACCGCGGTCGGTTCGCTGAACTCTGCGCCGAGCAAAGCGGCCGCGTTGATATCAAGAATATTATTATACGAGAGCTCTTTCCCGTGAAGCTTCTCGAAATACGCGCCGAACTTTCCGTACAACGCCGCGGCCTGATGCGGATTCTCGCCGTAACGCAGGTCGAATGATTTTGAATACGACAGCGTGAGTCGGTCGGGGAGGAGGCTTTGCGAAACCTGCCCGGCGAGATATGACGCAACGACAGAGTCGTAATGGGCCGTGTGCTGGAACGCGCGGACCGCAAGCTGAAATCTCGTCTGAGCGGTGACGGCCCCGCTGTGCTCCCGCATCTCTTCGAGGAGCACGCCGTAAAGCGCCGGAGTCACAACAACCGCCGTGTGTGCATAATTCTTCGCGGCCGCGCGCACCATCGCCGGACCGCCGATATCGATCTGCTCGACAGCCGCTTCGAGTTTCACTTCTTCGTTTGCAATCGTTTCTTCAAACGGATAAAGATTGACGACAACGAGGTCAATGGGCTCGATGTGGTGTTCCTGCAATTGATTCCGGTGCAGCGGGTTGTCGAGGACGGCGAGAATGCCTGCATGGATGGCAGGATGAAGCGTTTTTACCCGGCCGTCGAGGATTTCCGGAAATCCGGTCACGTCGGAGATGGAAGTCACGTGGAGCCCGGCCTCCTTCAACGTCTTGAAAGTCCCTCCGGTCGAAATGATCTCAACGCCAAATTCTTTGAGCCCGTTCGCCAGCTCGACAATCCCCCTCTTATCCGAGACACTAATGATCGCCCGTCGAACCTTTAAGAGAGATTCGGTGGCGGATGCGCCGTTTTCGCGCGTTGGATGAAGCGTCAGGATGTTACCCATGCCCGCCTTCCTTCCACGCGAACCTTCCCGCGGGCAAACGCTTGAAGCGCGCGCGGAAAGATCTCATGCTCCAGCAGAAGAACTTTAGCCGCCAGCGAATCGGGCGTGTCGTCCTCCGCGACGCGGACGCACTCCTGCATGACGATAGGCCCGTGGTCGAACTCCTCGTCGACGATGTGCACCGTCGCGCCCGTCACTTTTGCGCCTGACGCGATCACCGCTTCGTGGACATAATGGCCGTACATACCGCTGCCGCCGAACGCCGGCAACAGCGCGGGATGGATGTTCAGAATCCGGTTCCTGAATTGACGGATGACTTCTGCGGGGACGCGCTTGAGATATCCGGCGAGGGCGATGAAGTCGATGCGATTGTTACGAAGAATTTCCAGCATGGCTGCCGTAAAAGCGTCCTCGCCTGCGAACTGTTTCTGACTGAGATGAATCGAGGAGATGTTGTGAGCGAGAGCGATTGCCCGCGCTCCGGCGTCTGATTTATTGCTGAGCAAGACGGCAACTCGCGCAGACAGCCGACCCCGGTCTATGGCGTCGAGGATTGCCTCAAAATTCGATCCGCGTCCTGACGCGAAGACGGCAATGTTCATCGAACGGCGTTATCGGGAGTCCACCGGTGCTCGACAGAAGTTAATGAGAAGTTGAGGGAGAATCAATAAGGAAGGGAGTGAGGAGCGGTGAGCGATGAGTTTCGGTCTTGAAGCTTTGAATCTGCCGGCAAATCCCTCATCGCCAAAAGCCAATCGCCGCATTTCTCCTTCTCTATTCTCACAACGCACTTGTTACCCAATGAACCAATCACCAATTATTCATCTCTCCATCTCCCTCCATCCTTGATTGTCAGTTCTCTATTGAAGATATTTCTTCGTCATTCCACGCTGAACATCCAGATTCTTCGTCCCCACTCCCTCCGGAGGGTCTTATGAAGAAGCAGATCTTCGTGCCGCTCCTGCTCCTCGTCTCGTACACACTCTCGTCCCAGACCGTCGCCATCAAGTGCGGAAAACTCATCGACGGAAAATCGGATAAACCGCTCGAGAACGTCATCATCCTGGTGGAAGGGAATCGGATCAAGGAGGTCGGCAGAAACGTCGAAGTCCCCGACAAATCCACCTTCATCGACCTCTCGAACGCCACGGTCCTTCCGGGGCTCATCGATTCGCACACGCACGTTCTGTTGCAGGGAGACGTGACAGCCGAAGACTATGATGTCCAGCTGCTCAAGCAATCGATTCCCTACCGGACGCTCCGCGCCACGGTTTCGTGCCGGACCGCGTTGATGAACGGCTTTACCACGATCCGCGACCTCGAGAGCGAGGGGGCGATGTACGCCGACGTCGACCTGAAGAAAGCGATCAACAACGGAATCATCGACGGACCGAGGATGTTCGTGGCCACACGCGCGATCAGCACCACCGGCCATTATTCGCTGAGTAACAGAGATTACTCGTGGGAGCTGCAGGTGCCGAAGGGCGTTCAGGAAATCACCGGAGCGGATGAAGCGCGGAGGGCGGTGCGCGAACAGATTTCGTACGGCGCCGACTGGGTGAAGATTTATGCGGACGGCGCGTACTATCGGGCGCCCGACGGGTCGTTCCACGGCAGGCCCAATTTCTCGCTCGAAGAGATCAACGCCATCGGCGACGAAGCGCGGCTCAACAGGCGCAAGCTTGCCGCACACGCGGTGACGCGCGACGGAATCATCTATGCCATCAATGCCGGCGCAAACAGCATCGAACACGGATTTGGAATGGACGACGAATGCATCCGGCTCATCGTTCAGAAAGGGGTCTATTGGTGTCCGACAATCTATGTCAACGTTTACGTGGCCGAGGGGCGCGCGGCGGCGGGGAACTCGATCAACAAGGCGTTCAACGAATCGATTCCCGTAGTATTCGGAAAGGCGCTCAAGGCGGGCGTGAAAATCGTATTCGGAACCGATGTCGGAGGGTTTGATTGGAAGGAAAACGAAGCGAAGGAGTTTTCATACATGGTCAAATGGGGCATGACGCCGATGCAGGCAATCAAATCGGCGACGATGATGGGGGCGGAGCTTTTGGATATGAAGGGACAGATTGGAGAGATATCTCCCGGAGCGTTCGCGGATATCGATGCGGTTGTTCCCGATCCGCTTTCCGACATCAGCGCTCTCGAACACATTGGATTTGTGATGAAGGATGGAAAGATCTACAAGGATCAGATCTCGGCGGGTCACTGATCCAAAGAATGATGCGGGATGAAAATTCAATCTCCGGAAAGTCCAACCTCGTTGGTTCATTCGGTAGAAGCCATCTCGAAAACCGGAGCTCGTCACCCCGAACGAGTTTCAGGGTCTGTTTTGCACGGGAAATGAGATGCTGAAACCCCGTAACGAAGTACGGGCAGGTTCAGGATGACGTTTTCGATTCTTGGGATGAGTTCTCATTGGATCTTGACAGATTTTTCTCGCCGGCATTGAGACGCGTTCAATCCATTCTCTCCGCACTCAAGTCCCACGGCAATCGCCGCGCCATTCTCGGAATGGCGCGGTACGGAATTACGACCAAGAAGGTCTTCGGAACGCCCGCGCCTTTCATTCGCTCATTGGCGAAGAACATCGGAAAGGACCACGACCTGGCGCTCGAGCTTTGGAAAACCGGCGTGCTCGAGGCAAGAGGGCTTGCCTCGCTCATCGATGAACCCGCGAAAGTAACGAAGAGCCAGATGCAGCGATGGGTGAAGGATTTCGACAACTGGGCGGTTTGCGACTCATGCTGCGGCAATCTGTTCGACAAGACGCCGCATGCGTACTCCCTTGCCGTGCGTTGGAGCAGAGACGGGAGAGAGTTCGTCAAGCGGGCCGGCTATTCGATGATGGCCGAGCTCGCTGTCCACGACAAGAAAGCCTCTGACGAGAAATTCCAGACGTTTTTGCGCCATATTCGCAGAGGCGCGGCCGATGAGCGAAACTTCGTCAAGAAGGGGGTCAATTGGGCGCTGCGCCAGATCGGAAAACGAAATCCGCGACTTCATGCGAAAGCAGTGGCGACGGCCAGGAACCTCCGCCGCCTGCGCTCCGGCTCCGCGCGCTGGGTCGCGAACGATGCGCTGCGGGAGCTTCTGAATCCGGCCGTCATGCGAAGAATTAAAACACGCAATGCCGCGCGTTGAATCCCCCATCCAACCTCTCTTTGTGAGGGCGTGAAAAGAATCATCCGGCTCGTCGACAATCTCGATGCGCACCATCGCCTTATTATCGGCCTGGCGAGCGGGTTGATGGTCGCTTGGGGACCGGCGGCGAATTCCCCCTTCTATCTGCGGATTGTCCTCGGCTGGATTGCGTTTTCCCTCCCCGTCCTCCTCCTCGCGTGGACGGTCGTGATCACGCGACATCCAAGAGAAGTCCGAAGGACCGCACGCCTCCAGGACGCGGGAAGGACGACGATCTTCATCCTCGCACTGGCGGCCGTCCTCGGGAGTATCGCCGCGGTTGTCCTCCTGCTGAGCGCATCCAGGCACCTGCCCGGAGACGAATTTGTCTGGCCGGTTGGTTGCGCAATTCTCGCGGTCTCTCTCTCCTGGGTCGAGATGCACACGATTTTTGCGCTCCGCTATGCGCACATCTATTATGGTGCCCGCGATGAGGGGAACGGCCAACATGGCGGGCTCGTTTTTCCCGGCGACCGTGAGCCGGATTATATGGATTTTGCGTATTTTTCGTTTGTCATCGGAATGACCTCTCAGGTCTCCGACGTTCAGATCTCTTCGCGGCGCCTCAGGCGGCTTGCTCTCATTCACGGAATTCTGTCGTTCGCGTTTAATACGATGATCCTCGCTCTCACGATCAACATGATCGCTACTGTGGTTCTGGCATGATGCGTTTCGCCGTTGCGATAATCTCTCCGGTTTCATCCCGCCGTCCGTCATCCATCCTCATGGCCGCTCTCGCGATGCTCCCGACGCTTTTCTTCGTTCACCTTTCCGAAGCCCAGACGAAGGAGGAATGTCTGGCGTGTCATGGGGAGAAAGGGGTGACGATGGAGCGACGCGGAAAGACGGTCGAGCTGTTCGTCGACCGCCAGGCATTCGACCATTCCGCTCACGGGGGGCTGGCGTGCGTTGATTGCCACGTTGGATTCAACCCGGGCGAAATCCCGCACGCAAAACTGATGAAGCCGGTCCGGTGCGTCACCTGTCACAACGACGAACAGTTCGTGAACTTCAGCAAGAGCGTTCACGGGATGATTCGGGGGCCCGGGAAGACTCCCCTTGCTTGCGCCGATTGTCACACGGAACACACGATCCGGAATCTCTCTGCCGAGAGTCCGGAAGCGCGGGAACAGTTCGTCCTTGAGACGTGCGCAAAGTGTCATGCGGACGAGAATGCACGCTTCATGGCCTCCGACCACGGCGCCGCGGTTGCAGCGCGGGTGAAGGGGGCGCCGACCTGCATCGACTGTCACGGCGAGCACAACGTGATGTCGCCGAAGGAAAAAACGGCGCAAACGAACAGGAAAAACATCGCCGCGATGTGCCTCAAGTGCCATGTCGACAATCCCGATGTGCGGGCGCGCATGGGACCGTCCGCAGCATTCATCTCGAGCTACGAGAACAGTGTGCACGCGCACGCCATGCAAAACGGAAACATGGCCGCCGCGACCTGCATCGACTGCCACGGAAGCCATGACATGCGGAAGGGAAATAATCCCGCGTCGTCCGTCGCGAGGCGCAACATTGCGTCGACGTGCGGTAAGTGTCACGGCGATATCCTGGCGCAGTACCGGGGAAGCATTCATGGCCAGTCGTTTGCGCAGGGCGTCGAGGCGTCGGCAACCTGCACCGACTGTCACGGCGAACACAATATCCTTTCCCCGAGCAATACCGCATCGCCCGTCTCCGCAAGGAACGTTGCCGTGCAGGTGTGCTCCCGGTGTCATGAGTCCCTGCGGCTCACGAGCAAATACGGGCTGGCGAGCGACCGGTTCCAGAGCTTTTCGGACAGCTACCACGGGCTGGCAAACGCGGCGGGAGACGTCAAGGTGGCGAACTGCGCGAGCTGTCACGGTATTCACGACATCCTGCCGTCAAGCGACCCGATGTCCCGCGTCAACAGGAGAAACCTTGCAAAGACATGCGGAAATTGTCATCCCGGCGCAAACGAGAATTTCTCGCGGGGCGCAGTCCACGTCGCTTTTGCGACGGGAAACGAGCGCGTACTGTATCTCGTTTCCACCGGCTACATCGTCCTTATTTTTGTGATCGTCGGCGGCATGGCGGCGCACAACATTCTCGATTTTGTCCGCAAATCGAAGCGGCGGGAGCCGGGCCATCGACTTTATCTCCGGATGTCCGTCGGCGAGCGCGTCCAGCACGGAACACTCTTGATCAGCTTCTTCCTGCTCGTTCTCACCGGCTTTGCGCTCCGCTATCCCAATGCCTGGTGGGTCATTGCGATTCGCGGCCTCAGCCCCATCGCATTCGACGTGCGCGGCATCCTCCACCGCATTGCGGCAGTCGCCCTGGTCGGCGGTGGAATTTATCATCTCTATTATATCTTCTTCGTTCCCCGCGGTAAAGAACTTCTCCGCGACCTTCTTCCCGTTCGTCGGGATGTGACTGACGCCGTCGGGATTCTGAAATTCAACCTTGGCTTCACCAACACAAAGCCGAAGTTCGGGCGATTCTCATACATCGAGAAAAGCGAATACTGGGCGTTGGTCTGGGGGACGATCGTCATGGCGGCGACGGGGGTGATCCTCTGGTTCGACAACACATTCCTCGGCATTCTGACAAAGTACTGGTGGGACGTTGCGCGCGCCGTCCACTTTTACGAGGCGTGGCTCGCAACACTGTCCATTCTCGTCTGGCACTTTTACTTCGTGATCTTCGACCCGGACATGTATCCCATCAACCGGTCGTTCTGGCGCGGGAATCTAACGGAAGAGGAAATGGAGGAAGCGCATCCGGCGGAGCTCGAGCGCATCAGGCGGAACGAGGAGATTCAGAAACTGGAAGCGTCAAAGAAGGCCCGGAAGCCGCGGGGGGAGAGCGGGCGGAAGTGATACACGAAGAGCGCCGACGGGCGCTTATTTGCAACCGAACAGGTAAACTGCAGGTCTCACCGGACGCGATGAGACCGTCATATGCCGGAGTATTTTTTATGAAGCCCATCTATCTTTTCACCCTCCTTCTCGCGAGCACTGCCATGTCGGCCGCAGAATCACCAACGATCCGATACACCCTCGGAATGTCCAAACCGTCGACACATTTCTTCGAAGTTGGGATGCAGATCAGCGGAATCCCGCCGTCGGAGAAGGAAACCGAATTCATCATGCCGGTCTGGCGAACCGGCCGCTATGTGGTTTTCGATTTTTCGGGAGGGGTTCAGGAATTCTCCGCGGAGGACGCAGACCATCATCCGCTCGAGTGGAAGAAGATCGATAAGTCGACCTGGCGGGTCACGGGCCGGGGAAGCGCCTCCATTGCCGTCCGCTACAAAGTTTTCGCGAACGAATTCGGTTCCAGGACCCGGGGGCTGAACGACGAGCACGCATTCGTCGACCCCGCGACGGTGTTTATGTACGTGGAAAAATACAAAGGCCTTCCGCTCACCGTGGCTGTCGCTCCGTACCTTGACTGGCACGTGACCACCGGAATGGAGCCGGCGGAAAACGAAAAAAATATCTTTGCTGCCCCGGACTATGCCTATTTTGCAGACTGTCCGATCGAAGTCGGCCGTCAGCAGGATTTCCTGTTCGACGCGGAGGGGAAGAAACACGAACTTATGATCTTCGGCGAAGGGAATTACGATGCGAAGAAAATCACCGCCGACCTCTCGACGCTCATCCACCTGAACAAGGAATTTTGGGGAGAGCTGCCATATGAGCGGTATGTCTTCATGCTCCATCTCGGCGCGAACGAAGGCGGAGGGACGGAGCATATCAATTCGACCATCATGGGGGAACGTCCGTTCGTCTTTAAAAACCCCGACGCGTACCGCGGATTCCTCGGCCTCGTCTCGCACGAATATTTTCACACGTGGAACGTCAAGCGGCTGCGTCCCGCAGGAATTCATCCGTACGATTTCAGCAGGGAAAATTACCTTCGCGAGCTTTGGATTGCCGAAGGAACGACCGACTACTACGGAAGTTTGAATCTCGTACGCGCGGGATTCAAGAGCGCATCGCAATATCTTGAAGAATTATCCGGCAGGATCCAGCGCGACCGGCTGCGGCCGGGGAATAAGGTTCAGTCCCTGTCCGAATCGAGTTTTGACGCGTGGGTAAAATTCTGGAAAGGAACGCAGCAGGCCTACAACACGGAGACCGACTACTACTCGCGTGGTGCGGACGTAAGCGGAATCCTGGACCTCGAAATCCGACATCGGTCGAACAACCGGCATTCGCTCGACGATGTGATGAAGGCGATGTACGAGCGGTTCCCGTTGAGCCGGAAGGGATATACGGTTGACGATTTTCAGGCAGCCGCCGGGGAGATGGCGGGGGGCGATCTTGCCGGTTTCTTCCGCGACTATGTCCACGGAACGAAGCCGCTCCCATGGGAGCAAGCGCTCGCGTACGCCGGCCTCGAGGTGAGCCCCCGGGATTCCGTTCAGAAGCCCTGGCTCGGGATCCAGACAAGCGAGTCGAACGACCACACCCGCGTCTACAACATCATTGCCGGTTCACCCGCGTACAATGCGGGGCTCGACATCGGCGATGAAATCCTCGCCCTGAACGGTTTCCGTGCCCGCTCGTCCGACCTCCAGTCCCGCATTGCCGAGATGAAGGAAGGGGATAAGGTGACGCTGACGGTTTTCCGCGACGAAAAGCTCCGAGAGTTTGAAGTCACACTCATGAACCAGACAACACCGGCATACAAGCTGACGAAAGCAAAAAATCCGACGGACGATCAGAAAAAGATCTATGAGGGTTGGTTGAAGACGAAGTGGGGGGAGTGAGAAAACAGCAGTTCGCCGTCAGCGATGAGCGGAAAGAAGAAATTCTGCATGTTGGATCTTCCCGGCCCAAACCCGGGAATCCTGCCATCGTTAACGGAAAATCACTCCGACCTTTAGGTCGGGATAACAGGAGCAAGAAACCGACGTCTAGCGAAAGATTCAATCCAACTCCTTCCACTTTCAAAGAACACACATGACCCGACCACGCCTTCTTCTCGCACTTCTCATCGTACCACTCTCCGGCTCTTCTGCCCGTCAATCCTTTCAAAAGTACCAACCCGTCCCTTTTTCGCACGTTCGGATCACCGATGCCTTTTGGAGTCCGAAGATGGAAAAAGTGGCAACGAAATCCCTGGCGGCCTGCATCTATCAGACGGAAATCAAAACCCCGCGCATACGGAACTTCCAAAAAGTCGCCCGTCATCAGGGGGAAAAATTCGAAGGGATCTACTACGACGACAGCGATGTCTACAAGGCGCTGGAGGCGATCGCGTATTCGCTGCGAACACGGAAGGACAGCACGCTTGAGGCAACCGCGGAGCGGTGGGTCGATATCATCGCGGCGGCCCAACTGCCGGACGGGTATCTCGATACGTATTTCACCCTGACCGATTTGAGCAGGCGTTGGACGGAGCTGGAAAAGCATGAAGATTACTGCGCCGGACATTTGATCGAAGCCGCGGTGGCGTATTTCGATGCCACCGGAAAGCGCAAGCTTCTGGACGTCGCCATCCGTCTCGCGAATCACATCGATTCAACGTTCCGCATGCAGAACAAACAATGGTTCAGCGGACACGAGGAGATCGAACTCGCCTTGATGAAGCTGTATCACACAACGGGAAACGAACGGTACCTCAAGCTGGCCAATTGGTATCTGGAGCAGCGCGGACATCGGTATTATTCGTACGGGAAAAACTGGGCAACGCCGGAATATTGGCAGGACGTTCTTCCGGTGAAAGAGCAGACGCGGATCACCGGCCATGCGGTTCGCGCCATGTATCTCTACTCCGGCGCGGCAGACGTCGCCGCCGCAACCGGAGACACCGGTTACGTGCGCGCCATGAAAGCCGTCTGGGACGATGTTGTCGACCGGAACATGTATCTCACCGGAGGCATCGGCTCCACGGGCGACAATGAGGGATTTACAAAAGACTACGACCTGCCGAACGAGCAGGCATACTGCGAAACGTGCGCGTCCGTCGGTATGGTATTCTGGAATGAACGCATGAGCGAGCTGACCGGCGAGGCGCAGTATGTCGACGTGCTCGAGCGGAGTCTGTACAACGCGGCGCTCGACGGCCTCAGTTTGACCGGCGACAGGTTCTTCTACGATAATCCGCTCGCATCGAACGGCCAGCATCAGCGACAGGAATGGTTTGGAACAGCGTGTTGTCCTGCCAATATCTCGCGGCTCGTGGCTTCGCTCGGAAATTACGTGTACGGAACCGATGCGGCGAGCGTCTGGGTGAATCTGTTCGTGGGAAGCGAGACGCGAGTGAACATTGGAGGGGCCGAAATCGAGCTTGCAATGGAAACTGCTTATCCGTACGATGGACACGTGACGATTCGCGTCGACCCCGCGCAAAAGTCGACGTTCGGCCTTCGCCTGCGCATCCCGGGCTGGGCAATGGGAAAACCGGTGCCGGGAGATATTTATCGGTATGTGAATTTTCATCCGGGCGAAATCGGGTTGACGGTGAACGGGAAGAAGATTCCGATCCGCGACGAACGCGGATATGCGGTTATCGAACGGAAATGGAGCAAGGGAGACGTTGTCGAGTATGAAATTCCGATGCAGGTAAACCGGGTTGAGGCAACGGAGAAAATTGCGGCTGACAGGGACCGCGTTGCAATCGAGCGCGGCCCTCTCGTTTACTGTGTCGAAGGTTCCGACAACGGCGCACGCGCCTGGAACTTCACCATTCCCGCGTCCGTCCAGTTCACGCAGAAGCCCGACACGGTGGCCGGGGAACCCGTTCTGGCGCTCGATGCGGATGTAAATGCCGCAGTCGTAAGCGCGGACGGACAACGCGTAGAAATGACGACGCGCATGATTACCGCGATACCGTATTATGCCTGGGCGAACCGGGGCCCGAACGAAATGCAGGTGTGGCTGCCGACCAGGATCAAAGACGTAAAAATCAACGACTGAGCTTCCATATGGATAATTCTCCCTGCATTCAGAAATCGGGCCCGACCATGTCGACCCTCCTGGGGCTCCTTCTCGTTTTCTCGCCCGTCAACCATCACTCATTTCCGTCTCACGCGTCCCCCTCAAAATCACAGCCATCAATGACCAGCAAACCGTACGGATCTGTTGCCGGGAAGCCGGTAACCCAATACACGCTCACCAACGCGAACGGCATGTCTGTCAGCATTCTCAATTACGGCGGAACGGTAACGAACATCGTTGTTCCCGATAAGAGCGGAAAGATGGGCGACGTCGTCCTGGGATTCGATTCACTCCACGGGTACCTTCAAAAGAACAATCCGTACTTCGGCTGTCTCGTAGGCCGTTATGCGAACCGGATCGCGGATGCCCGGTTCAGCATCGACGGGAAGATGTACACGCTGGCGGCGAACAACAACGGGAATTCGCTCCACGGAGGATTGCGCGGTTTTGACAAGGTGGTCTGGAGCGCAGCGCCGACGGGCGGCGGCCGCGGGTTGAAGCTGACCTATGTGAGCAAGGACGGCGAGGAGGGATATCCCGGAACGCTCAGCGTAAGCGTCGAATATGATCTGACGGACGACAACGAACTGAGAATTGTCTACCGCGCAACGACGGACAAGCCGACTCCGGTCAATCTCACAAATCATTGCTATTTCAATCTCTCGGCCGGAAAAGATTCGACAATCCTTGACCACGTCCTCACCATCGCCGCGGACCGGTATACGGAAGCTAACGACAAGCTGATTCCCACGGGCCGCCTCCTCGACGTACACGGAACCCCCATGGATTTTAACGTCGCAAAAAAAGTCGGGGAGGATATTCAGAAAGTACCGGGAGGATACGATCACAACTGGGTCGTGAACAGAAAAGGGGAGGGGCTGGAACAGATCGCGACGTTATATCATCCTGCGAGCGGCAGATTCATGGAAGTGTTCACGACGCAACCCGGCGTGCAATTCTACACGGGAAATTTTCTCGACGGCACGATCAAGGGCAAGAAAGGGAAGGTCTACGTGAAGAATGCCGGGCTCTGCCTTGAAACCCAGCACTTTCCCGATTCCCCCAACCAGCCGACGTTTCCGAATACGATCCTTCGGCCCGGCGAAACCTTCCACGAAGAAACGGTGTATAAGTTCTCCACGAGGTAAACTGCCGCGGCCTTCGTTTTGCGGGCGGGCCGCCGCATTGCGCTCAATCGCGTTTCGTTTGCCACTTCTTACTCCTCAGTTCGTGCTTTCCATTCTCTCTTCTGTCTTCTGACTCCTGTCTTCCCGCTCCACACTTCACGCCCTTCCCCCCATTCTCCAATCGAGCATCATCCTCTCACCAAATCTCTCTTACCACCTCTCTGTCCCTCCGAACCCCTTCTTCTCTTTCCCGCCGCTGCGCTTCTTTTTCTCTATGAATACCTGAGCATCAACCGGCGCCGAACAAACCGGGCAGGTGTATCGATGCGTCGTTTCGTTGAAGCTCGGCTCCTTCACCTGTTTGCAGTTGGGACACCGAATCATCATCGGCTTTTCTTCGTCTGGCTTTGCCATCGCCGCTCCTTCGTCCTTTCGTATGTGTGCCGCTTGTCCGGTCGCTTCGCGATCGCGAACGAATTCTTTATGATACTAACCGGAGCGTCAAAGTTCAACCCTCGACTGTGCGACCGTCAATCTTGCCCATCCCTCACATTTTGGTTACTTTAAACGGGCTTTGGGATCGGGCGATATCAATGGATCGGGTGCAGCAGCTGTCGAAACTCCGACCGCCCGGTCCTCCTCCCACCGCTCCAATTCCAGGAAGCACAAAACCAGGAGCATCTCCATGAGACTTCACGGATTCATTGCCTTCGCTGCATGCTTCGTCCAGACAACCTTCGCACAAAATGGAGTCCCCCGGGATCTTGATTCCTGGGTGGAAAAAACGATGAAGACATTCGAGGTTCCGGGCGTCAGCGTGGCGATTGTGAAAGACGGCAAGCCGGTGCTTACCAAGGGTTATGGGGTGAAAAAACTCGGCGAGCCGGAGCCGGTGGATGAAATGACTCTCTTCGGCATTGCGTCGAACACGAAAGCATTTACCGCGACAGCGCTCGGCCTCCTGGTCGAAGAAGGGAAGGTCGAATGGGACGCGCCGGTCGTCAGGTATCTGCCGTGGTTCCAGCTCTCGGACCCGTACGTGACGCGCGAGATCACCATCCGAGACCTCCTCGTTCACCGGAGCGGTCTGGGTCTCGGCGCAGGGGACTTGCTCTGGTGGCCGACGTCGACCTATGACAGAATGGAAATTGCGAAACGGCTCCGGTTCATTCCGCTGAAGACGAGTTTCCGGAGCGCGTACGCGTACGACAATGTCCTCTATCTTGTCGCCGGCGAAGTGATCGAAGCCGTGAGCGGACTTACGTGGGAGGAGTTTGTGCAGACTCGCATTCTCGACAAACTTGGAATGACGACAAGCAACGTGCATCATTCTGATGCCGCTTCGGGCGCAAATGTCGCAACGACCCACGCTCGCGTGGACGGAGTCGTTCGGCCGATTGCGCCGTTCACGAGCGACGTCGTCAATCCCGCCGGAGGCGTCAATTCGAACGCGCACGATATTGCCAGGTGGATGATTTGCGAATTGGATTCGGGCCGGATGGCGGACGGCTCCCGGCTCTACTCGCCACGGGTGACCCGACAAATGTGGGGAATCGTGACGCCGTTCAATCCCGGAATACCCGCGCAGGAACTCGCGCCGCTGCGCACGAATTTCAGCGGGTACGCTCTTGGCCTCGGCATCAGCGAGTATCGCGGAAGAAAAATGGTTGCTCATACAGGAGGATTGCCGGGATACGTCTCGCGAATAACGTTGATTCCAGAACTGCGTCTTGGTGTTGCGGTGTTCACGAATCAGGAATCGGGCGAGGCGTTCGACATCATCACCAACCACATTCTCGACGCGTACATGAACGTTCCCGAATACGACTGGCTCGGCGCATTCAAACGGCTCACCGCGAGGAGGGATTCGATCTTCAAATCCACGGAACAGAAGGAAGCGTCTTCGCGTGACACGACCTCACGTCCGTCCTTGCCCCTCGCGAAGTACGCCGGGGAGTTTACCGACCCATGGTACGGCAGTATCGTCGTCGAGTATGCCGACGGACAGCTGACGATGAAGTTTTCCCACACTCCATCGCTGACGGGGAAGATGGAATTTTATCAATACAACACGTTTATTGCGCGTTGGAACGACCGCGAGTTGCGGGCCGATGCGTACGTGACCTATGCGCTGAATCCGGACGGAACAATCGACCAGGTCAAAATGAAATCGGTATCACCGGAAACCGATTTCAGCTTTGACTTTCAGGACCTCCTGCTGAAACCGGCCTCAAAGAAATGAGTGCGACAGAATCAAAGTCTCTCGGGAAACCGGGGAGCATGCTCGTCGTCCGCCTCCTCGTGTTTTCGTCGCTGATACTGGCGGGGAGCACGGCATCCTCCGCCCAGGATTCGACGCAGAGTTCATCGGGCGCGACGGCCTGGCTGATCCTGCAGGCCATCCCGAGTCTCTCGTGGACCACGACACCCGCGGAGACGAACTTCGCCTTCGAGTGGGAAGTTGCACCCGTTCTGTATTCGTGGGGTATGACGCGGCTTGTCTCTCCCTGGCATTTCTTTTTTGTGAATCAGCCCGAAAGATTCGCCGGTTCGCTGGAACTCGTTGTAAGCGGCCAGGCGTACGTCAGCCGGATCGCGGGAGGTCACACAGGCCTGTCCGGCCAGCTCCTCAGCCACTTTCCGCTGATCGAAAAGGGGGAATACCTGGGATTGAATCTGGGGGCGGCACGCTACCGATTTGGCGGGACGTACTCCACGTTCGGCGTGGCGGGGATTTCAACTCTGTTCGGATTCCTCCATTACAACATCAAGTACAGTCCCGCGGACAGGATTTGGATGAACTCGATCGAGTTCAGGTTTTTTTAGAAAAGGTTTATGTTCGTCCCCTACCGTCACCCGTGACTCATCTCTATCGTCCACCTACTCCACCCCCGCTTCGAGCACTTCGATTCGCTTCTTCTTCGTGTCGATGCGCGCGTTGAGACCAAAGGGGATCGTGAGTTTTTTTTCGATGTGTCCGTATTGAATATTTGCCACGACGGGGACCTTCACCCGTTCTGCAACCTCCCGGAAAATCTGATTCGGGGTCAGGAACGGCTTCTGCGGGTCGGCCGGATTGCAATCGGTGAACTTGCCGAGGAGCAGAGCCGAAATGTTTTTCAGAATGCCCGCATGCATTAACTGGGCGAACATCCGGTCGATCCGGTGCGGCGCTTCGTCGACGTCTTCGAGAATGAGAGTTGAATTTCTGAGCGAGGGCATGTACGGCGTCCCCATGAGCGACATCACAAGCGCGAAATTTCCGCCCAGAAGAATTCCGCCCCCCGTTCCCTCGCGAAGGATCGCGACCGGTTCGTCTGGCGGATTTTGGAGAACTCCAATCTTCTTCGTCGAGGTGATCATTCTCCAGAAATGCTCCTCCGTATACGGGTCGATGGCGTTTCCCATCTCAACGGCCAGCATGGGGCCGGAAAAAGTCACGAGGCGGGTTTTCCTGAAGATCGCCAGTTGAAGGGCAGTCAGGTCGCTGTATCCGACAATGATTTTGGGATTACGGCGGATGGCGGCGTAGTCGACCTTCCCGAGTAACCGCGGCGTTCCGTACCCGCCCCGGATTGCGATGATGGCCTTAACCTCCTTCGACCGGAACATCGCGTTCAGATCGTCCGCCCTCTGCTCATCCGTTCCGGCCAGGTAGCCGTACGTTTCGAAGGCACTCTTCCCTACGACGACCCGGTAGCCGAGGCGCTCAAGATATCGCACGCCAAGCTGTACGCGCTCACGCGATGCCGGGGTGGATGCGGGGGCGACGAGGCCGATCAAATCGCCGGCCTTCAGCCGGGGAGGTCTGACGATTGTCATGTTCTTTCAAGTCGGAGAGACATCGGATAATAAGAAGATTTATTAAGAAAAACGGTCAACTCTTGAACCGGAAGGGTCATTCACAGGTCATCTGCCCGTCCCGAAAATTTCCCTCAAGTTATGATGATATGGACACAACAACTTCTTTTCGACGAGGATATTTTTTTGTACCTTGACCACCACTATGCTGGAAAAGCAGGCGGCACTTCTCATCGTCCTCTCTCTGAACGTACGAAGTCAGACCATCGATTCGAAAATCCCGCCGGACGCGTTCTGCAAGGTCGTTAACCCCGCAGAATGGAGTCGGCAGGCCGAGATCCGTCCGACATCGGAGGCGGGTCTCTATGCAACGACCGAACGGCCGCTTCTCCTGAAGTCCTTCGGCATCCCCGTCACTCCGCAACCCCTTTCTTCGACTCCCGCGGACGCAAACGATTTGACACCGGACGCGCAGTCGACGGGCTGGACGCCGTATACCATCGCCGGATCGGCAGGCATCACGGCTCTTCTTTTTGTTACCGACCAGAAAACGTATGACGACCTTTACAGCTGGAAGATTCGTCACCGGCTCGTGCGCGAGGCAAGTCCCGTCATCACGAACGCGGGCAACGGGCTCTTTTCTGTCGGGATGTTTGGCGGATTCATGGCGTACTCATGGATCTTTGATCAGGATGGGGCGTACGAAACGGGGAAAGTCGGCCTCGAGTCATTTCTGGCGAGTGGTGCGGCGGTGCAATTTATGAAGATGATGTTCAGCCGCGAGCGGCCAAGCGCCGCGACCGCGAGCCGCGGCGTATTTCACGGTCCCTTTGCCTACTTCGAACAGAAAGGTCCGCAAAAAGGAATCGCAAGTTTCGATGCATTCCCGTCGGGGCATGCCGCAACTGCCTTTGCAGCCGCCGCAACTCTTTCCGACCTCTCTTCATCGTCGTGGGTCTCGTATACCTCCTATTCGATTGCGACGGGGGTCGCGGTCAGCAGGATTACCGAAAGGGACCACTGGGCGAGCGATTGCTTTGTCGGCGCGCTCATCGGAATAGTCAGCACGAAGCTTGTCGAACAGATGAATGCGCCGACGTCCGATTTCGGCGTCCAGCCCCTGGCAAGCGAGAAGCGATACGGCTTGTCGCTCTCGATGAAGCTGTAATCCCCGCTCGATGAAGATGTTTGTGACGGGTGTGGGGGGAAGAATTCTTCTCGCGGTCACTCTCCTTTTTTGTTCAGCCAATCCCGCTCATTCCCAGTCGTCCGCATCCTCAACCTCTTCCGACAGCTCGTCGTTCCATTCTTCCGTGACGTGGTATACCTGGTTCGAGAGAATCCCGGAGGATTGGTCCGAATGGGGAACGGTGTCTTTCCGGAGCGATCAGGTCAACACGTGGGTGGGCGTCGGGATTTCAACCGCAGTCCTTTTTGCCGCCGATGATGCGATCTATTCACCCTCACAGCGTTTGTACGAGACGTCTCCGACTGCGAAGCGATGGGCGGATATATTCGCCGCCGTGGGAGACGGCCGGACGCAGTTCGCCCTGGCGGGCGCGTACGCGGCGTACGGATTGCTTTGGAAGGACGGCAAAGCGTTTGGGACGGGGAGCGAGATCGTTGAAGCGGTGCTCGCTTCGGGAGGAGTCGTTCAGGTTCTCAAGCACGTCACGGGACGCGAAAGTCCCTACGTTCGTTCGAAACCCACAGGCCGCTGGAGTTTCTTCCCCAATCAGGTCGACTACCACCGATACGTTCCATATTTCGATGCGTTTCCTTCGGGCCACATTTGTACATCGATTGCGACGGTGATTGTGATCGCCGAGAATTATCCGGGGGTTTCGTGGGCGAGACCGGTCGGTTATGCGGTAACGACTCTCGTGGGAATTGGGATGGGGACAAACGGAATCCATTGGTACAGCGATTATCCGCTCGGGCTCTTCATCGGCTACACATTTGGAATGGTTGCGGCGCATCCGGAATGGTATGCAGAAGGCAAAAGTGGAGACGCCGGAAAAATGGAGCTTTCCGTGCTTCCGACCTACTCGGTCGAACGAGGAACCGGAATTTCGTTTTCCGTGAGGTTTTAGAGCTGAGAAAAAATCCGATTTCTTCCCCAGGAAGTCAGGAGATGAAATCGGGATTCTTACTGTACGGTTCTTTCCCCGCCCGGCGTTTAACCCCGCCGCTACACATTGAACCGGAAAAAGACGATATCGCCGTCTTCCATCCGGTATTCCCGGCCTTCGACGTGAAGCAATCCCTTTTCCTTGACCGCATTCTCGGAGCCAAGCCGGTCGACGTCGGAAAACTTGATGATCTCGGCCCGGATGAAGCCCTTCTCGAAATCCGAGTGGATCACGCCCGCCGCCTGGGGAGCCGTCGAACCGCTCTTCAAAGTCCAGGCGTGAACTTCCTTCGGTCCGGCGGTGAAGAATGTGATAAGCTGCAGGAGATCGTAACCCTCCCGGACGACCTGGCTCAGTCCCGATTCCTTCAGGCCGAGCCCTGAAAGGTATTCCGCGCGCTCGCCTTCCGGGAGCTGGGCGACCTCGGCCTCGACGGCGGCGCTCACGACAACGACCTTGGCATTTTCTTTTGCCGCGATCTCGCGGACCTGCCTGACGTACGAATTTTCAGCGGCGATTTCGCGTTCGTGCACGTTGCAGACGTACATCACCGGCTTGTCCGTGAGCAGGTGCATGTCGCGCAGCCACAACTCTTCGTCTTCACTCCTTCGAACGATGTAGCGTGAAAGCCGGCCTCCGGACAGATGCGTCCGAACCGACTGAACAAAATCCATTTCCAGCTTCGCTTTTTTATCCGCAGTCTTTGCCCGGCGTTCAGCGTCAGCCAACTTCTTCTCGACCGTCTCAAGGTCCTTGAGAATAAGCTCGGCTTCGATCACCTCGACATCGCGCCGAGGGTTGATGCTCCCGTCGACATGGATGATGTTGGGGTCGTCAAAGCATCGAACGACGTGCGCGATGGCGTCGACGTTCCGAATATGAGAGAGGAACTGATTCCCCAGACCTTCCCCTTTGCTCGCTCCCTTGACAAGGCCGGCAATGTCGAGAAATTCCAGCGTCGTGTTAACTATTTTCGCCGGTTTGTAGAGCTCGACGAGCCGGTCGACTCTTGAGTCGGTGACAGCCACGACGCCGACATTCGGATCGATCGTGCTGAACGGATAATTGGCGGCCTCCACCCGGGCGGACGTGATGGCGTTAAAGAGGGTCGACTTTCCGACGTTCGGAAGCCCTACGATTCCGCAATTGAATCCCATGTGCAAAATATACGGACGAATTGGATGGCATCCAATAAGAATGCCCCCCGGGCCTCAAATCGGAGCTTTTTTAAAAAACCTCTTGCATATTTATACATCTTTTTGTATAATTATGCAGTAACGATAATGCGAGGAAGATGAGTCATAGTGTTGAAGTTTCGATTGTAGGAGCGTCCGGATACTCGGGGGCGGAACTTTTGAAGATCCTCCTGCGGCACCAGCATGCCCGCGTGGGGAAAGTGTTCGCGAACACTTCCGCCGGAAAGCGCGTGGACGAGGTGTATCCGTGGTTCTTGCAGCGGACGGACCTTTCCTACGAGACCTACAACCCCGAGGCGGCTTGTACGAGCGACGTCGTCTTCATCGCGCTCCCGTCGGGCGAAGCGATGAACGTCGTGCCGGAACTTCTCAAGCGGGGGAAGCGAATCATCGACCTCGGAGGGGACTTTCGGCTCAAGGACCCGGCTCAGTATCAACAGTATTACAAACGTCCTCACGCATCTGCCGAGCATCTCTCATCCGCCGTTTATGGTTTGACCGAATTGAATCGAACGTCGGTTCGATCCGCAAACCTCGTCGCGAATCCCGGTTGCTATCCCACCGGCGCAATTCTTCCGCTTGTTCCGCTCTTGAAGGAAGGCCTCATCGAGCGGAACGGAATATCGATCAGCGCCCTGTCTGGCGTCTCGGGGGCCGGGCGCAGCAACTCCGTCGACCTCTCATTTGTTGAGGCGAACGAGTCGGTGAAAGCGTACAAGGTGGGGACGCATCAGCACATTCCGGAAATCAAAGACGCCCTCAATCAATTTTCATCCGCTCGCGTTTCCTTCACCTTCGTGCCGCATCTCATACCGATCACACGCGGAATTTTTACCAGCATGTATGCTGCGACGACGCCTGTCGCAACCGACGATTCGATCCTCGCCGCTTTTCAGAAGTACTATGCGCAGGAACCGTTCATTCGAATGTGCGCGTCCATCCCGGAAGTGAAGAACGTCGTAAACACAAATTTCATCGACATCAGCTACAGATTTATGCCGGAGAACAGGCAGGTTGTGCTTTTCTCCGTCATCGATAACCTCATCAAAGGAGCCGCCGGACAGGCCATTCAGAATATGAACGTGATGTTCGGTTTTTCAGAAACGGAGGGTTTGATTTCATGATCGCAAAGTCGTTACATGAATGCCCCGGCGGAGTAACTGCGGCGGCAGGCTTCGACGCGGGGGGGATTTATTGCGGAATTCGCAAGGCGAAAAAGGATCTTGCGATCGTGCGCTCCGAAGTCCCTGCGACGGTCGCGGGCGTGTTCACCCTCAACAAAACGCAGGCCGCGCCGGTTCTGGTGGACAAACTTCAGCTCAAGAATTCCGCCCGCTGCTCCGCCCTGGTTGTGAACAGCGGGAACGCCAACGCGTGCACGGGTGAGCGGGGCATGAACGATGCGTGGACAATGATCGATGCCACCGCTTCTGCTCTGAAGGTGCCGCGGGCCGAGGTGATGGTTTCGTCGACGGGGGTTATCGGTCAATACCTGCCGATCGAAAAGATCGTCGATGGTATCGGCCAGCTCGCCGGACAATTGACCCGCAACGGCAATATCGACGCCGCGGAAGCGATCATGACGACCGATACGTATTCAAAAGAAGCTGCGGTTCAGTTTGCCTTCGGGGCGACGACCATAACGGTGGGCGGCATGGCGAAGGGTTCCGGCATGATCGCACCCAACATGGCGACGATGCTCGCGTTCGTGACAACCGACGTCGCTATCGGCCAACCGCTCCTGCAGAAGGCGCTGAGTCTGTCGAACGCCAAATCATTCAACCGGATCAGCGTGGACGGCGATACGAGCACCAACGACATGGTTCTGATTCTCGCGAACGGCCGCGCAAATAATGTCCCGTTGCACGACGACACGGAAGAGTTCGGACTGTTCTGCGCCGCGCTCGACTACGTGCTGACGAAGCTCGCCAAAATGATCGTGCGCGACGGTGAAGGAGCGACGAAGCTGGTCGAGATCCTCGTGAAGGGAGCCGGGTCGGAGGACGAAGCTGCGCAGGCGGCGCGGGCCGTCGCGAATTCAAATCTCGTCAAGACGGCGATTCATGGCGCGGATGCGAACTGGGGGCGTGTACTGGCCGCCGTCGGGTATTCGGGAATCGACTTCAATCCCGACGATGTCGAAATAGCATTCAACGATCTGCCCATCCTGAAAAAAAACTACGAGATCGTTCTCGACGAGGCGAAAGCGAAGGATGCGCTGAGCCGGAAGGAGATAACAATTTCCATCAATCTCAACAAGGGCTCGCACAGTGCGCGATTCTGGACATGCGATCTGACGAAGGAGTACGTGCATATTAATGCGAGCTACAGGACATAAAAGCAGCGGTTAGCTGTCAGCGATGAGCTGTTAGAACCCGAAACTCGAAACTCGAAACTCGAAACTCGAAACTCAGAACTCAAAACTCAAAACCCCCATTCACCCAACTAACAAATCATCCAATCATCAGATTGCCACAACCCTTGTCCGACCCACTTAGGAAAGAAGAAGTGCTCATCGAAGCCCTGCCGTACATTCAGACGTACGAGGGCAAAACATTCGTCATAAAGTACGGCGGGGCTGCCATGACCGAGGAGCAGCTCAAGGAGACCTTTGCGAAGGATGTGACGATCCTGCGAAAGATCGGGATCAACATCGTCATCGTCCATGGCGGGGGGAAGGAGATAACGGATGTCGCGGCCCGGCTTGGCGTCGAGACGAAGTTTGTCGACGGTCATCGATACACGGACGAGAAGATGCGGGATGTTGTGACGATGGTTCTGGCGGGCAAGATCAACAAGGAGATCGTCAACCTCATCAACTCGAACGGCGGAAATGCCGTAGGGCTTTGCGGCGTCGACAATCTGCTGCTGAAGGCCCGGAAGATTACGACGAACGGGTCGGACCTCGGATTCGTCGGGGAAATAACGTCCGTCAACGCTTCCTTTATCAATCTCCTTTTGACGAACGGCATGATGCCGGTGATCGCGCCGATGGCCGTCGGTGAGCGCGGAGAAATCTTCAACGTCAACGCCGACCTCGCGGCCGGCTCAATCGCAACCGCGCTTCAAGCGGAAAAACTCGTTTACCTGAGCGATATCGAAGGCATCATCGTCGACCGCAAACGCGTGTCGACGCTTACGAAGGAGAGCGCCCATCGGCTGATCGAAAGCGGCGCCATCTTCGGCGGCATGATACCAAAGGTCAACTCGGCCTTCACCACGCTCGAGGCCGGCGTCAACAAAGTGCACGTCGTGGACGGCCGCGTCACGCATTCGCTTCTCCTGGAAATATTCACCGACGAAGGTATCGGCACACAGATGGTGCACGAGGATTATCAGCCCCGGGCGGCATCGAACGCGGGACAACATCGATGATCGAAAAGGACTTTCTTTCGCTCGAACGCCTCACGCGGGATGAGCTCGAAGAGTTCTTTCTCATCACCGACCTGCTCAGACGTGATTCCATTTATCAACCGCTCAAGGGAAAATCGGCGGCGTTGATTTTTCAGAAGCCGTCTCTCCGGACGCGCGTCTCGTTTGAGGTCGGCGTCTGCCAGCTCGGCGGTCACCCCATTTTCTTGTCGCAGGAAGGGGTCGGTATCGGCACCCGGGAGAAGGCCAGCGACGTGGCACGCCTGCTTTCCCGCTTTACCCAGCTGATCGTTGCCCGGCTCTACGACCACGAAATCCTGCTCGAGCTCGCGGAATATGCGAGCGTTCCCGTTATCAACGCCCTGACCGACCTCTCTCATCCGTGTCAGATTCTGGCCGACATGTACACCCTGCGTCAGCACGGCCGGCTCGCCCCCGGAATTAAAATTGTCTTCGTCGGCGACGGGAATAACGTCGTTCGCTCATGGCTCGAGATGGCGTGCATCTTTCCGATGCGTTTTGTGCTCGCGGCTCCCAGGGGTTACGACCCCGACCCGGCCATTCTTCGAAAAGTTCGGCAGTCTACCGAGAGCACGGTCGAGATCGTGCGGCGTGCCGAGGAAGCCGTTGCGGGGGCCGACGTTGTCTACACGGATGTCTGGACGAGCATGGGCCAGGAAAAGGAAATGGCCGCGCGAAAAAAAGCGTTTGCGAAATTCAAGGTGACAAAATCCCTCATGGCGCTCGCCAAATTTGACTGCCTTTTCATGCATTGCCTGCCGGCGCACCGGGGGGAAGAGGTGACGGAAGAAGTTCTGGAGGGAGGGCAGTCGATCGTGTTCGACGAGGCCGAGAACCGGCTGCACGTCCAAAAAGCGGTCATGGCCCGGCTTCTGGGTTTTCGCTACAGCGGTGCCGGGCGTGCGACAACCCTCAGGCACGTTGCCGGCGCGGGAGGGAAACGATGAACAAGAACGCACGGCATCTCCGCATCAAAGAGATCATCGCGCACAAGTCGATCGCGACCCAGGACGGCCTGTGCCGGGCGCTGAAGAATGCCGGGTTTGACATTACGCAGGCGACGCTCTCACGCGACATGAAGCAGCTCGGCATTGCGCGGATCAATACTGAAACCGGAGCACGCTATGTCCTGCATCCTGAAATCGAAGAACGGAGGCTACAGTCGTTCATTGGATACGAGATCGAAGAGATCGACGCCAACGAATCACTGATTGTGGTGAAAACCCTTCCGGGCAGGGCGCAGGGGGTGGCAGAAATCATCGACGGACTTCACAGTCCCGACATTCTGGGAACGATCGCGGGTGACAACACGATCTTCATCACGCCGAAATCATCGAGGAGAATCCATCACATCGTCAAAATCCTGCGCGGGATGATGACCGAGCAGAAGAATGTAGCGTAACAAGCTCCTCACGATTCACGATTCACGGTTCACGGTTCACGGTTCACGGTTCACGATTCACGATTCACAGTTCACGGCTCATATTTACCCTTTCTTTCGAACTCAAGGAGATGATCCATTGAAGAAACAACGCATCGCCGTCGCTTACTCGGGCGGACTCGATACCTCGGTCATCGTAAAATGGCTGCAGGAAAAATATAATGCCGACGTCATCACGGTCACCGGGAATCTCGGACAGAAGCAGGAGATCGTGGGAATAGCCGACAAGGCCTACAAGACCGGAGCCAGGAAAGTCTACATCCAGGACCTGCGGAAGGAATTTGTCGATGATTATTTGTGGCCGGCGTTGAAAGCCGGAGCACTCTACGAACATACGTATCCGATGGCGACGTCGATCGGTCGTCCGCTTCTGGCAAAGGCGCTGGTCGAAGTGGCGAAGCGCGAGCGCTGCACGGCCGTCGCGCATGGATGCACCGGAAAAGGAAACGACCAGGTGCGGTTCGAAATTTCGGTCGCAGCTCTGGCGCCGGAGCTCAAAGTCATCGCACCCTTGCGCGAGTGGGAATTCAAATCGAGGGAAGAAGAGATCGCTTACTGCGAGAAACATGGGATCCCCGTCAAGGCGACGAAAGCCAGTCCGTACTCGATCGACGAAAATATTTGGGGGACGAGCATTGAGTGCGGGGTACTCGAAAACCCGATGGTTGCCCCGCCCGCGGATGCCTATCAGCGGACGGTTTCTCCCCAGGAGGCCCCGGACAAGCCGACGTATGTTGCCATTGAATTCCGATCGGGCGTTCCCGTTGCCCTGAACGGAGAGAAGATGGATGGGGTGTCTCTCATCGACGCGCTCAACGAGATCGCAGGTGCCAACGGTGTCGGGCGTCTCGACCTCGTCGAAAACCGGCTCGTCGGCATCAAATCGAGGGAAGTCTACGAAGCCCCGGCCGCCACTGTGCTCCATTTTGCTCATCGGGAGCTGGAGAGATTGACGCTGGACAAGGACGTCTCCCATTTCAAGGCGAAAGTGGCCAACGACTACGCCGACCTGATCTACAACGGACTCTGGTTTACACCCCTCCGCAAATCGCTCGACGCCTTCATTAACGAGACGCAGAGACCGGTGAACGGACTCGTGAAGGTCCGGCTCTACAAGGGGAATGTGGAGATCGCCGGACGCAATTCTCCTAATTCGCTCTACGATACAAAGCTTGCGACATATACCGACGAAGACAAGTTCGACCATCAAGCAAGCGTTGGATTTATCACCATCTATGGGCTCCCCGTAAAAACGTTTTATCGCGTCAATAAGAACGGGCTGAAGGAGAAGCTCAAGCTGGGACGGAAAAAGCGATAAGCGCGACTGGTATTTGGGCGGGTTAAAATCAGAGTGACGTTCAGGGCACTCATCTGCCCTATTTTCGGAGTTGAATCTCACCGTAAATTTCCGCTGATTGCGCCTCCGGACATCTCAATCGGAGATTAGACCTGAACCGTCTCACCCGCATCCTGTTCGTATCGCTGCTTCTCCTCGTCTCAGCGGGATGCGGGTCATTCGTCCCTGAGGTGGGCCTCGTTCCTTCGTTCCATTTCGCTTCAATCCGGACTATCGGGATCTACATCAAGAAATCCGACCATCCGAGCGATGATCGATTATTCGGAAATCTCTTAACCTATGACCTCCTCTCCCGGGGGTATGAAGTCTCCTTCCTGAACAACTTCTTGAGTGACTCGGTCAATCGATCCTGGTCCGGGATTGCTACGTACAACACGCTCTCCGATTCCCTGCGAGCGCAGCGGTTTAGCCGAAGCATCGATGCA
>DATJYV010000014.1:0-4099 GCA_035499415.1 Bacteroidota bacterium | reverse complement strand
CGACTTTCGTCTGTCCGGATGGGTCAGGGCAAACTTCAGCAGCGGCGGCGTGACGACGCTTGTCACGAGAACCGTGAGGACGACGGCGGAAAACGCGGCGTCATCGATGACCTTCAGGCCCCTTCCGATTCCCGCGAAGATCAGGACCACCTCGCCGCGCGGAATCATGCCCGCCCCGACAACCCGGCGGTTCAGCGTCCGGTCGAGCACTCCCGCTCTGCAGAATTGTTTCCCCAGGACGGACGCAACAACGAGGCCGGCCGCGAGTATCAGGACCGTACCGTCGGCGAACGTCTCCAGGTGCACCTGCATCCCCGCAACAACAAAAAAGATCGGCGTCAGAAATCCCGCGACGGGTTCGAGAAGCTGGCTGACCGTCCATTCCGCCCGAAAGGCGTGAAAATGTGAATCCTCGAGTATCAATCCGGCCGCGAATGCCCCGACGATCGGAGCGAGTCCGACGAGCGTTGAGAGATAGGACATGCCAAAGGCGAACGTCAGTACAGCGATGAGCATCACGCCCCCCGTCCGCAGTCGCGCGAGCTGCCGGACAATTCGCGGAACCAGCCAGACTCCGACGACGAGCGACCCACCGAGGAACGAGATCGCTGCGGCGGCAAGCCAGGCGATTGCGTGCGCCTCGATTTGCTCGCCGGCGACCCTCGACCGAATGACTGCGCTGACGACGGCGAGAATAATCAGACCGAACACGTCGTCGAGGACGGACGCTCCCAGAATGATCTGGCCCTCGCTCGATTGAAGTTTGCCGAGGTCCCTCAGCACGCGGGCGGTGATGCCGACGCTGGTCGCGCTGATGAGGGCTCCGATGAACAGGTGGACGTACTCGAGACTGAAACCCGCGGGAGCAACCGCGGCGAGACCGGCCGGAAGCTGACGAATCAGGATCGCGCTCGCCGCATAGCCAAGGAGAAGCGACCCGAGATTTCCCAGGAGCGCAACGAGGAGCGCGGAGCCCCCCGTGCGCATCATGCCGCGAACCGTCGATGCGAGTCCGGCTTGAAAGAGCAGGACGATGACGCCGAGTTGCGCGAGACGGTCTACGACGACCGCCCATTCGGCAATCACCGGGGATCCCCGGAGCGGGCCGAAGAACGTAAAGCCGGGCCAGAGGAGAGACAGGTTTCCGAGAACGACCCCTCCCAGAAGCTCTCCCAGGACGCCCGGTTGACCGAAGCGTTCAACGATTTCGCTCCCGACTTTGGCGGCGGCCAGGACCAGAACCAGCGCGACCAGGAGCGGGCCGATCGGGTCTCCCATGCCTGCGGGATGGATGAGGTCAGTCACCGGCATTCCCCACCGGCGAAACTCTGTGCAGGATTGGATGCGACCCTGCGAAGGGTTCGTATCCGTCTCTTCCCGTCATTGTTCCGCGTTCCGGGACGTTCGGGACGACAGGACGATTCCGAATATGGTCATCAACATTCCCATACCGCCTAGAACGATATGGAGAAAGAAGATAAAATGCAGGGTCAAGATCTGGATAATGATCCAGCCCGAGAGGACGCACCCTTGAATAAGCACGAGGAGGGACGAATGTTTCCATCCAACGATCAGAGCGACCATCGCCGCCACATCGGGGATGCCGTTCGAAGCGAGCAGGAGAGCTCCGGGGATGGTGTAATCGCGGAACGGAGAATGCCGAAGGTATGAAAGCGCCAGGCCCATTTTCTCTCCGGTCGGGTCCACGATGAGGACGTATCCTCCGGCAATCGCATTGAGACCGACGAACCCGAGAAGGAGCAGCGCCGCGAGCCGAACCACTCTCTGCACCCCCTCGTCCATCAACGCCGATTGCCGGGGAGTCATTCCACGATCCTGACCACGATCACCGTCATGTCGTCCGGCTGCGCTCTCCCATCGGCCCATCGCGCCCCTTCGGAGAACAGGCTCTCCGCTATTTCACGAGCCGAACGCGCGCTATTCTTCGCCAGCGTTGCCGCAATGTTATCCATGCCGAAGGTGTCCCCCTCCCCGTTGAACATCTCCATCAATCCATCACTCACCATGAGGACGATGTCTCCGGGCTGAACCGGGATCGTCTTCTCGACGTAGGGGAAATCATCGACCGCCCCCAGCGGCATCGCCTTCTGGACGAGAAACTCGGTCTTTCGGGATTCGGACCTCCAGAGAACGAGCGGCGGCATGCCGGCGGAACTGAACGTGAGACGGTGACGCGAAATGCGTACGATTGCAAGGCACATAGTCAGAAGGTGCATGTTCATCCGTTTGATGGCACGGCTGGCCGACGCAAGAATCGCGTCCAGTTCCCTGGTGGTGGAGAGGATGCTCAGCAATCCCTTCGTCGCGGTGACCATGTTCCCCGCCTTGAGCCCGTGGCCCGTTGCGTCGCCGATAACCGCCGTCACCGATCCGTTGCCGGCGTCGAGAAAATCGTAATAGTCTCCTCCAACCTCGGTGGCCGTCTTCATGAGGCATGCAATGTCGAATCCCTCGATTTGCGGGAGCTCTCTCGGCAGGAGCGAGAGCTGGAGCTCGCGGGCGGATTGCAGTTCCTCGCCCCTTCGTTTGTTTTCGGCCTCGACGAGCCGGCTCTCAAGTTCAAGCTTCGTCGCCGTCCGTTCCTGCTCGATTGCCTTAGCGGAGAGTTCTCTGACGTTGTTCAGCTGCACCTCGAGATCTTTGTTCACGCGGGCAAAGTTGTAGGAGAGGAATACCGACATCGAAATTGCGAGAGATACCATCCCGTAGGCATAGGATTGACGTGTCCAGAAGGTCTGCGGAGCGATGCCGTAATCGACAAGCATCTGGAACACGATAAATCCGGTGAGCATCAGAAACCCGACCAGGATGAGCCAGTCGCCATGGAGACCCTTATTCCTCTTCCTGAAGCTGATGAGAATTCCTTCCAGTGCCGTGGCCCCAAAAAAGATGTAATTCCACGCAGTCACAATCGTCAGCTTGTATTCCATGAGGAGGAGGAGCCCGGTCACTGCGGCCATGCCGACGTACGCCCATGCCCGTTTCGGGAGTGCGCCGTAGTTGAGTTCGAAGACCGTCAACACGCCGAAGAGGATTGCCAACGATACGGAGATGCCCCCGAGCCGCATGAAGAGGAGAAGCTTGCCGACTTCGACCACGAGGTCGCGTTCGTAGCTGAAGTACGTCAGACCGGCAAACCCCAGCATGCACAGGGCATAGTACAGATTCTGCCTTTGCGACCGGAGGAATCCGTAGAGTGAAAGATGGACGAAAAAGAGGATCAGCGGGATGAGCGTGAACACCATCTGGACCTCTGCGTTGACCCTCACCTCGATTGCGGTGCGGAACGCCGTGTTCACGTCTTTCAGTGTGATGAGAAACCCCGGTGCGTATCCCATTCTGACCAGACTTTTCCAGTCAGGGTTCGCGTAGCGCACGGCGAACAGCTGGTCAAATTGCGGGTCGATTCTTATCTGTTGCCACCACGACATGGCATTGGACTCGTACGTCGCCGATGTCGCCCCGACTCTGCCGAATCGGTAGAGAAGTCTTCCGTTGTAGTAGACCTCGGACGCGCCGAGTTGGTTGATACGAATCGCGAGTGTTCTGTTCCAGAGCGATGAATCGACAATCATGTGGAAGCGGAACCACCCGATACCGCGCCAGGAGGGCTGTGTGCTGTCGCTCCAGATAATGAATGGATCGGTGACGACCCACCCGTTGTCGTTGAATTGCGGGTCGGACCAGATACTGCTGTCGCCCGCGTGATACCGCCAGAGACTGTCGAGCTCGAGGTAGGGACGCCGTGGTCGGAAGCGGTTCGCATCGAGAATCGGTATTCCATCCGCCATCCGGTTCAACCAGCCGTAGGCGGTGACCTGCACGGTTGTGTCACCGTGCACGGTCAGCCGGAAATTATCGTACTTCGACTCCGCAGTGTCGAGCGCCTGCGTCCACCATGACCCTTCCGTAACTTTGTATTCCAGTTTCTTCCCTTCCGGGAACGACAAAGTTTTCGTCCAGACAGAATCGGATTCCTTGTTCATCAACACTCCCGCTGGATTCCACGCGCCGAGAAGCGAGTCGTCTCCCGCCACGAAGATCTTCTCTCCCGGGACACGATTTTTCACGAGAACCT
>DATJYV010000013.1:0-5742 GCA_035499415.1 Bacteroidota bacterium | reverse complement strand
GGCCGTTGTAGAGCCATACGTCCGCCGTAGAGTCAGACGGCCGTCGGATTTGTGGAGTCAGACCGCCGTCTGACTCTATGAGGAGAGCTCTTTCGAACGCAGATCCGCCACAAGGTGAAGCACGGCGCCTGCCTGCCGAAGTGCAAGCACGCAGGCAGGGGCAAGCGCATGAGATCAGATTGCTTCGGCGCATGATGCGCGCCTCGCAATGACTGTTGGGTTTAATCTCTTCTCGCGGATTGTTGTTCTTGAGGCGCGGGCCGGATTCGAACCGGCGCATAAAGGTTTTGCAGACCTCTCCCTTACCACTTGGGTACCGCGCCAATGGGCGATGTAGAGCAAAGGTTATTTGGTGATTTGATAGCTGGGTAATTGGATAATTGGGCGGAGCGTGATTTAGTAATTGCCGTTTGTCGATTGGTTGAAACCTCGTCCGACTGACTTCTCCCTTACCACTCCTGCCTGCCGAAGGCGCTAGCCGCAGGCAGGTGGGTACCGCGCCAATGGGCGATGTAGAGCAAAGGTTATTTGGTGATTTAATAACTGGTTAATTGGATAATTGGGGCAGAGCGCAATGAGGTGATTTCCAATTTCCGAATGCCAATTGCCAAGTTACCGGGTCATCAACTCCGACCCACCATTTACCAAGTTACCAAGTTACTCGATCACCCAGTTTCTCCGTTCTTCGCCGCCCCAACAAAAACCCCGCTGCCTGGTGGGATTTGTGGCAGCGGGGCAAGTTCATAGAGGAGATGACTCCGTCGGGCCGCTAGACAACGGGCCGTCGGAGTGGCCCTGTCCCTCTAGAGGACAATGACCATAAATAATATAGATGAGTCGAGAGACATTGTCAAGACGCGAGAGAAAAAAAGTTGAGTGTTGTGACAGTTGAGAGGGAGGTAGTAAGAGGCAAAAGGTGAGATGTGAAAGGTTTTGGCAAATGGGAGATGGAGAGTTGGAAGGAATGCGCAGATTTGGGAAGGCGGGTCGATAAAACGATGCTATTTAACCAATTAACCGACTAACCATTTTCCCCTCTCCAACATACCCGGATATCAACCAATCTACCATCTACAATCTTACATCTTCCTTGTTTAGAGCGGGAAACCAGCCTACGTCGGATGTCAGAATTATGATCTGACTTCGGCTGGCAGGCGGGACTCTGCGCCGTCTTTCTGGCGCATGAGCCTTCGGCTCAGAACCCCTGTCCAATCTTCCATCTACAATCTTACATCTTCCTTGTTTAGAGCGGGAAACGGGACTCGAACCCGCGACATCAACCTTGGCAAGGTTGCGCTCTACCAACTGAGCTATTCCCGCAAGAATCTGTCAAAATATACGAAAATCGGCAGGAGGCTGCAAGTCGATTATCGCTCCCGTGGCTTGACAGTTGCTCTTTGGTTGTCAGCTCAAGAAGCTACCGTCATACCGAACTTTGTGCAGGAGGAGCAAAGTCAGTGTAACGAGACCATGTTCTTGCATCAACTGCCTCTCAAATCTTTATACGACCCCCCAATCACGTCCCCTTTTGCTATCTGAAATTCCCTCCGCAACTCCTTCATAAGTCCCGCCGCCTGCTCCTTCCCTTTCGTAACCAGAACCTCAAATTCCAGAAACAATCCAAGTCCTCTCACGCGGTCGAGATGAATCCGCGCGTTCTTGTATAGATACACTATTCGCGACTTGATGACCATTCTATCCCTAACGTACATTTTCGAAAGAAGATCCTTCAACTCACGGTTCGCAGGATAGACTGTGTATGCCGAGAATCGTGCTCCCGTTCGGTTCGACCGTCGATACAAAATCAATTCCGACCTGCCAGGCCTTTGTTCGCGAATTTTCAGTCGAACCCCAGGAATCCTGAAGTATGTGTCCTTCTGACGAATCAACGCAGATCGTTTTGCTCCGATCCGCCGCGCAATTTTCGCGCAAGCGGCCATCGAATCTATCCGCGCTTTGAGCTCGAGATTTTGAGGCAACAGGAAGGAGATTTACCCGGAGGAGAATTATTTAACGGCTGATCTCGAGGATCTTGTATTCCAGACTCCCCGCCGGAACTTTAATCTTGACCACATCCCCTTTCACCTTTCCCATCAAACCTTTTCCGAATGGAGAGGTGACGGAGATCTTATTGAGGTCGAAATCCGCTTCTTCGGGAGCGACAAGGCGGTACTCCGCAATTTCCTTCGACTTGAGGTCCTGGAGTTTCACGAGCGAAAGGATGTATACTTTGTCGTTCGGGAGGTCCGAACTCTCCAGCACTCTGGCTCTCGAAAGCGTTTCTTCCAGCTTCGAGATTTTAAGCTCCAGATGTGCCTGCGCCTCCCGTGCAGCGTCGTACTCGGCGTTCTCGCTCAGGTCGCCATGGCCCCGTGCCTCGGCGATCTTCTGAATAACTTCCGCTCTCCCCTTTAACTTGAGCTCGTGGAGTTCCTGCTCGAGTTGCTGCATTTTTTCCCTGGTCAGATAGATCCGACCGTTCCCGTTGTCACTCATCGGAAGCTCCCGAAGAAAAAAAATACCCTCATCGCTGGAGGACGCAAGGGTAAGGACAAAAAGAAAAGCCACCATGCAACTGATGATGGCTTCGTTGTTTACGTGTGGTGAAAGTAGAACAATTTACAAATAGACGCAAGCGAAAAAGGGGTGTTTCAACCCTTACCTGTTGCCTGCGTCACGCGTGCGCGGTGGGTCGATCAGAATCAGATGCCCCAGCTTGTCCCGCTTTGCCGCCAGGTAGCGCTCGTTGAAGTAATTGGGGTCGACTTCGAGCGGAACCCGTTCGACAATCTCCAGCCCGTATCCGTGCAGGCCGACGACTTTCTTGGGGTTGTTGGTCATGAGGCGCATCTTCCTCACGCCGAGGTCCCGCAAGATCTGCGCGCCAATTCCGTAATCCCTCAGGTCGGGCCGGAATCCCAGTTTTTCATTCGCCTCCACGGTGTCGAGTCCCTCATCCTGAAGCTTGTAGGCCTTGAGTTTGTTGAGCAGCCCGATCCCTCGTCCTTCCTGACGCATGTACAGCACGACGCCGTTTCCTTCTTTCTCCACGGTCTGCAGGGCGGCCACCAATTGCTCGTTGCAGTCGCACCGGAGCGATCCAAACACATCACCCGTCAGACACTCCGAGTGAACGCGTACGAGCGTCGGCGTCGACGCGCTGATCTCTCCCTTGACGATGGCAAGATGCTCCTTCTGGTCGGTGATGCTTTTGTAGAGGTGCATCTGAAATTCTCCGAACCTCGACGGGAGCTTCGTCGTCACGATTTTCTGGACGAGTTTTTCGCTCTTCATCCGGTGCTCGATGAGCGCGCGGACGGTGATGATCTTCAGGCCGAGGCGCCGCGCAATTTTCAGCAGCTCGGGAACCCGCGCCATCGTCCCGTCTTCGTTCAGGATTTCGCAGATCACTCCCGCCGGCTTGAAGCCCGCCAGCCGGCACAAGTCGATGACTGCCTCGGTATGTCCGGCGCGTCGGAGCACACCGCCGTCCATGCCGCGAAGGGGAAATACGTGCCCGGGACGCGCGAGGTCGCTCGGCTTCGTCGCGGGGTCGATGAGAGCCCGAATCGTCGCCGCACGGTCTGCGGCCGAAACGCCGGTCGTCGTGCCGTGGACATAGTCGACGGAAACGGTGAACGACGTTTCATGAAGCGACGTGTTTGACTCCACCATCGATTCCAGGCCGAGCTCGTTCGCCCGTTCCTGCGTGACGGGGGCGCACAGTACGCCGCGGCCTTCCCGAATAAAAAAATTCACGACGTCGGCCGTCGCGCGCTCCGCAGCGACGACGAAATCTCCCTCATTTTCCCGCTCCTCGTCGTCGACGACAATCAGAACCTTTCCGTTCCGAAAATCTTCGATCGCTTCTTCAACAGTATTAAATGTTCGGTCTTCCATGGATGACTTTTCGCTTTGGGTGGTCAGCTATTTGCAGTTAGCGTTCAGCTGATAGCTGCCAGCTCCCGACGTATCACTTCTCCTCCTCACTTTGTCGCCGGTTCTGCTTCCCTCTCTACGCTCGTGATCGAACCTCGCTCCACTTTCACCTTTACATTGTCGGCAATCTGGACCAGGATCGTCTTCTCCTCCAACCCCGCAATCGTCCCGTGAACTCCTCCGGCCGTGATGACCTTGTCCCCCTTCTTTAACGCCGAGAGCATGGCGTCCCGTTCCTTCTGCCGCTTCTGCTGGGGCCGCATGATCATGAAATAGAATATCGCGATGATCGCGCCGAAGAGGATCAGGTTGCTCGTCATGCTCGGTCCTCCCCCGTCCGATCCGGACTGGGCCATGAGGATTGTCAGTTGATGGAACAACGTTTTTCTCCTTAGTCTGTTGGATGAAAGGTACTGGAATGATTACGAAACAGCAACTTCGGTCCGGAGCAGCTTCAAAAACGCCTCCTTCCATGCGGGAAACCGCTTCCCGGCGATCGCGGCTCGCGCTTCGCGCATCAGCGTACAGTAGAATGAGAGATTATGGACGGTCGCCAGCTGAAGGCCGAGAACCTCGCGAACCTGGAAGAGATGCCGAAGATAGGCGCGCGAAGACTGGCGGCACGCATCGCACGAACAGTCCGGGTCGATCGGACCAAAATCGTCCTTGTATTTCGCGTTCCGAATGTTGACCGTTCCCCTCCGCGTAAAGATCATCCCATTCCGTCCATTCCGCGTCGGGAGAACACAGTCGAACATGTCGACGCCGCGCGCTATCGACTCGACCAAATTTTCCGGCGTTCCGACTCCCATCAGATATCTCGGCTTCGATTCGGGGAGCATGGACGCGCTGAACTGCGTGATGTCGTACATCGTTTCCGCCGGCTCACCCACGGCCAGGCCGCCGATCGAATAGCCGTCGAAGTTCAACTTCACGAGTGCGCGCGCACTTCTCTCCCGGACTTCGCGATGGATTCCGCCCTGGACGATGCCGAAAAGGTATTGCTGATGGCCGAACAACGGTCTGGTCCGCCCGAACTCTTCGGCGCACCGTTGGGCCCACGCCAGCGTCCGGTCGTTCGACCGGGACACGTACCCGGGCTCCGACGGGAACGGCGGACATTCATCAAGCACCATCATAATGTCCGACCCGAGACTTCGTTGGATTTGTACGACCGATTCGGGCGTGAAGACGTGCGTCGACCCGTCGACATGCGAGCGGAATTCGACGCCGTCATCGCGAATCGTCCGAAGGTCGGTGAGACTGAAGACCTGATAGCCACCGCTGTCGGTGAGAATCGGCCTTTCCCATCCGACGAACTTGTGCAAGCCGCCTGCACGTTCCAGCAGCTCCGTGCCCGGGCGGAGGTAAAGATGATAGGTGTTGCCGAGCAGGATCTGACATCCGAGCTTTTCAAGGTCTCCACGGCCGACGGCCTTGACGCTTCCTTGCGTTCCCACAGGCATGAAGACCGGGGTCTCGACCGGGCCGTGTCCCGTTTCGAACACTCCCGCTCTCGCGGCGCCATCCTGTGCGATGAGCTGAAAATTCAATGGGGCGTTCTCCGAATGAGGATTTACGAGTGAAACGCCGCTCCGGGATCTGACCCCCTGAGGTCATGTTGTTCGGAATCAGATCAGACCCTGAAACTCAGCCAGAGGTTGATGGGCCTTCGGCCCAAAGTTCAGGGTGACGGTTACTCTTTGGTTCTGGACTCAAGAAGCTACCGTCATTCCGAACTCGTTTCGGAATCTGACCTCCTGAGCATGATTCATTTGGATCAAGTCAGACCCTGAAACTCAG
>DATJYV010000012.1:0-17260 GCA_035499415.1 Bacteroidota bacterium | reverse complement strand
GCTGAGCGCAGGAATCCATTCTCTCCCCAGAGTCCTTCTTCCACGATGCTGATATTCTCCGGAAGAAGACGGCGTGTGGGAGGCCGTTGTACAGAATCCGGGACCACGGAGAGCAGATCGCGCTCCAGTTGGAGGTCACGGTCCGGCATCTCGACGAATTCTTGAGCGCCTGCTCGCGGAGAGAAAAGGAAGATGACGATGATCATGAAGGATGATTTCATGGGGATACACGTGCCGGACGATTATGGTTCGAAGGCATCAGGAGCACACAACGTACTGACATTCACGAAAAGTCGATGATACAAGATGCTACGAACAGATTTGCGATCGAACAAGTATGCAGAGGAAGCAACCAGCAGTTTTATCGAAGGGGCCGGATGAAAACTCTCTGAAGATATTGTTTAGACGGCCGGAGAGACGACAAGTTGTCGGGCGGTTTTCTCAAATTTGACAAAGAGAACGGTTCGTGTGATGAGGATCGGGCTGGCAACAATCAGAATGCGAAGAAGCTCCCTATGATTCGTGGTCTCATCGACAACGCCTCCTTGTCAGACGGAAGTCGTTGAGCGTACCGATGATTCTTGACCTCAGGAAAATTTTCTCAACGTTGAACGGTCACACGACCCTCCCATGTCAATTTCCATCGTCTAATCCTCCTTCGATCGTGGCATCCGTTTTGACATCGTGTGTGTACTGAAAAACTCTTCTGTTCTCATATTCCGGAATCGCGAGTTGATTCGAATATCCATTCCGAACAACTTCGGCATCCCACTCCGTGTGCGACCGAACGAAGCCCCTGCATTTTACCAACCGTCGGAGGAATGAATCATGTCAGACAAACAAGCGGACCTTGCCGGTCCGGGTATCGGCAACTACGAGGACCTGGAAAAAATTCTTCCCCAAAACTATCGGTCGACTCTCGACCCCAAGGAAACACAGCGCGCGATCTTTGCTGTGAAGCGATATATCGAGGAACATCTTTGCAAAGAGCTGAACCTCATGATGGTCCAGGTGCCGCTCATTGTCGACGCGGAGAGCGGCGTGAACGACCTGCTCGACCGGGACGGTTCCCGGACCCCCATCCAGTTCCACGTCTCGAACGACTTCAACAAACATCCGATTGACGCGCAGGTGGTTCAGGCGGCGACGAAGTGGAAACGGGTGGCGCTCCAGGAGTTTGGGATGACCGTCGGCGAAGGTCTCTGCACGGACATGCGCGCCGTGCGCAAGGACTATTTCCTCGACCACGACCACAGCGTCTATGTCGACCAGTGGGACTGGGAAAAATCGATATCGCGGGAACAGCGGAACCTTCAACTTCTCAAGGAGACCGTCCGCAAGATCTGGAAGGTGCTTGTGGGAGCCGAAAAATTTGTGCAGGAGATGTTTCCGCAGCTCAAGTCGGGAAAATATCCGAACCTTCCCGGCGATATCACGTTCTTCCATGCCGAGGATGTGCTTGACATGTATCCGAACATGTCCCGGAAGGAACGCGAGACGGCGCTGCTGCAGAAATATCCGGCGGTCTTCATCATCGGCATCGGATGGATCCTCAAGGACGGGTATCCGCATGAGATGCGTGCGGCCGATTACGACGACTGGGTGAGCGAAACGGAATCCGACGACGGGAGGCATATGCACGGGCTGAACGGCGATATTCTCGTCTGGAATCCGGTCACACGGCGGCGCCACGAGCTCACCTCCATGGGCATACGCGTCGACGCCGAAGCCCTCCAGAGACAGCTCCTGATAACGGGGCAACTCCACATGCTGACGTTTCCGTACCACCAGGGGATCGTCAGGAACGAGCTCCCGCTTTCCATCGGCGGCGGCATCGGCCAGTCGCGCGTCTTCATGCTCCTGCTTCGAAAAGCACACCTGGGAGAGGTCAGCGTGACGGTCTGGCCGAAGATCCTGAAGGAGATCTGCGAGGTGAAGGGAATTCACGTCCTCAATTGAGGAGCCGAAGCCCGTCGGTGATTCAATCCCCGGGTGTACGCTCTTGCCCGGGGAATTTTTTTCCGTCGTTGACATCGGATGAAAAATTAAATATGATAGCACGCCTGTCCAACATTTCCGGGTGCTGAAACGATGAGCGTCATGCGCGATGTCCTCTTGTGGGGTTCCCGAAGCGCCGGCCTGCGGTCGACGCTCACGAAGTACGCTTTCTTCCGCAGCGCGGTGAAAAAATTCATGCCGGGCGAAGACGTCGGGTCGGCGCTGGCAGCGGCGGAAGCTCTGAAGCTCGACGGCATCGGCACCATCCTGACGCATCTCGGCGAAAACATCTCCTCGAAAGTCGAGGCCGACAGTGTCACCGACCACTATATGCACGTGCTCGACGACATCAAGAGACGCAAGCTCGACTGCCATATTTCCGTAAAACTGACACAACTGGGCCTTGATATCGACGAGGGGCTTGCGGAAAAAAATCTTCGCGCACTCGTGCGGAGGGCAAAAGCGAGGGGGAACGTCGTCTGGATCGACATGGAGAATTCGCCTTACGTCGACCGAACGCTGGCGCTGTATCGAAAGGTCAAGGCGCGGCACAAAAACGTCGGCGTGTGCCTGCAGGCATACCTCCGTCGCACCGAGCGGGACGTGGAATCACTGCTCCCTCTCGACCCGTGGATCCGCCTCGTCAAAGGCGCCTACGCCGAGACGGAGGCCGTTGCGTTTCAGAAAAAATCGGAGGTTGACCAATCGTACCGGTCTCTTGCGTGGGACCTGCTGGCCGTCGCCCGGAAAAGAAAAATGAAGATCGGGATTGCGACGCATGACCAAGCAATCCTGGACGAGATTCGCTTCGACCCCGGCTCGGAGTCCTCCTGCGAATTTCAGATGCTGTACGGGATCAAGACGGACCTGCAGCGGCAGATTGCCCGGAGCAAAGCGAAGATGCGATGCCTGATCAGTTACGGAACATTCTGGTTTCCATGGTACATGCGAAGACTCGCGGAACGCCCTGCGAATATCTGGTTCGTGGCGAAAAACATTTTTACCTGACGTTCTTCGACCGGCGGGATCCAAAGGATACGTCAAGCCCTTCCACCGGAAACAGTTCGACAACATCCCACTCCGTGTCGATGAGCTCCAGACGCAACTTTCTCAAGCAGACCGGCGTTGGACGCTGCGCCCCTGGGACAATGGGCGATCGACGTGCAGTGTGGATTGCATCTCCGGTCATGCCGGACTAACTCGCATTCGCAGCGGATAAATCGGGAGAGCCGGATGAAAATAACATTCGTACAGGTCTGGAAGTCCCTTCTTCTGACGCTCTACGGGCTTGCCGGGAGCGTTGCCGTCGGTCTTATGCTCCACGGCATCGGTGTATTCAACCCGCGCGGAGCCGAGTTCGCGTTCGTTTCATTCGGTGCCGCCGGCGCATTCATCTTCTCCGTCTATCACATACGCGGATTGTCGAACGCTCTAACGGCGGCGGTGTGCGTCAGCGCGGTTCAGTTCGTGGTCGCCGCTTCCTGGGTTCCGGTCTTCAATTCGGCCGTCTGGTCGTTTGGCGTCAATCTCCCGGTGGTGTGGCTGGCATTTCTCTTCGAGCGCCGGCTCGCGGCATTCCATTGGGGAAAATTCGCTGTCGTCGGCGGAGTCTACGGAGTGATGTTCGTTCTTCTGACGCTCCTCGTCGGCGTCGTCCAGAATATTCCCGACATGCCGGCGGCGCTCTTTCGGGCGAATTTTCTTGACGGTTTGATGATTGGACTGGGGATGGGGCTCGGCGTTCAGGCCGCCGAGACATTCATCCATTCGCTCGCCGAGAAAAAATAGGGGGATTCGTTTGATGTTCAGCGGTTCGGAGCAATAGTCTTATGTCGCTCCGGGTTACGCGAGGGGAGACAGCAGGAGAAATGGAGGGATACATGCGACGCGCCATCCTCAGTCTCTTACTCCTGTCGGCCGGCTGTACCAAGAGCAATCCCCTGTCGCCGGTTACCGACACTATTCGATCCGATAACCTGCAGATCACGTTCAGCATTCCCCGCCCCTCATTCGGAGCTCATGACACGCTGGTCGCAACCACAACAGTTTATAACCCCGCGGACACCACGGTGGACATCGTTATTCCTGTCTGCTGGCCGATAGCGTGGTACACCGTACAAGACACCGGCGGGACGACGAGATTGAGCTATACTGCACCGGGTAATCTCGGTTGCAATTCCCTGGTCAGATATTCGATCCCACCGCACCAAACGCAACAAATTGTTTTATTGGGAATCACGGTCGCGATAGTCGACCTCGACGGTACCCAGAGCGGCCTGGGTTCATACGTCCTGACGGTCGCAAATGTCTTTGGGAAATTTTCACTGAAGTTTATGGTCGATTGAGCGGTACCGAGGGGCACGCAGGAACAAGAGTGGTGATGCACCGTTCAATGCACTCATTCCCGGCATCGTCGATTTGAAGGCGCCGAAAGAGTGTGAGCGGTGAATCCGCAGCGGGGAAGACCAGTGAGCAGATTCTGAAGAAGGGGGATGATACGTCACACTCCGATTTATCGGAGTGTGCCACGCCAGATCTTTCCAGCGAACGCCGGCGCTAAAGTTTGAGATACTCCAGGAGCTTGTACATCAGCACTGCAGGCCAGAACAGGGCCCTGATAAATCCCCAGATCCCCTCCCAGAACGACGTTGCGTGCTGGATGAAGTAAATCGCGGCCCCCAGGAAGGAGGCCCCGTAGATTGTCCCCCAAATTCCGTTGTGCTTCATTGTGTGGTCACCTCGAAGCGATTCGTGTTCGTCCTGCAACTTTGTCACCTCATTTCAGGTCTCAAGAAGGCAAACGTCCTTAAAGATCTCACGTCATGCTGAACTTGCCTGGCGCGTGCTCCGGTTTTTGGGATGACTTCTAAACCGAAGCCTTCGTTTCGTCGTGCGTCCGTCCCCGCTCCGATTCCTTCTCCCATTGTTCATCCAGAAACTCTTCGACGAGCTTCTGATCGGCAAGGCCTGCTTCAATTCTCCGGAGTCCTTCCCGTATATCGGCGGCGGATGAGACGTACGAGAGGCGGATGTACTCCTCGTAGTCGTCCGGCATTCGCGTGCCGAAACACTGCTGGCCCAGGACGGCAACCCCCGCCTTGTAGAGCAGGAACTGCTGAAGCTCCTTCGAATCTCTGAATCCCAATCTGCGGCAGGCGCGCGTGACGTTCGGGTATGCGTAGAACGCTCCGGCGGGTGAATGGCAGAAGAATCCGTCAATGTTGTTGAGCCCCGCGACGATCAGGTTTCTGTTCGACTCAAAACCCCGCACCATCTCTGCGGTGGCATCTTGCGGGCCCGTGAGGGCTTCGAGTGCGGCATGCTGGGTGAAGGTCGCCGTGCATGAAACCGAATTCGTTTCGAGCCGTGCGACGTGCGCCGCAAGTTCTTTCGGCATCGCGCCGAAGCCGACGCGCCAGCCGGTCATCGCGTACGTCTTCGAATGTCCGTCGAGAATGATCGTTCGCTCCTTCATGCCCGGGAACTGGACGATGCTTTCGTGTTTCCCGTCGTAAATAATTCTCGAATAAATTTCGTCCGATAGAACCCAGAAGTCGTGCTTGAGCGAGAGTTCGGCGATCTCGTGCAAATCGTGCTTCGGGATGATCCCGCCCGTCGGGTTGTGTGGTGAATTGACGATTACCATTCGCGTTCTATCGGTGATCATCGACCGGAGCTCGCGGACGTCGAAGCTGAACTTCTTCTCCTCGCGGAGACGCAAGGGGACCGGCGTCCCTCCCGTAAACCGAATCATCGATTCGTAAATCGGATAACCCGGCAGGGGGTAAATGACTTCATCCCCCTCTTCGACGCATGCGAGAATGGAGTAGAAGATGATCGGCTTGCCTCCCGGGACGACAACCACTTCGTCCGTTTCAAACGGGACGCCGCGTGTTTTCGTGAGATACGCCGCGATCGCCGTACGAAGCTCCGGAAGTCCCGCCGAGGGATTGTAATGGGTCTGATTTTCGTCGAGCGCCTTCTTCGCGGCACGCTTGATGTTTTCGGCCGTGTCGCACGCCGGCTCTCCGATCGAAAGAGTAACGATATCGCGTCCTTTCTTCCGGAGGTCGTTGACTTCGGCGAGGAATTCAAACGCCGTCTCCGTTCCCAATCGGGAAATGCGATTCGCGAATTTCATGACCGTGTCCTCGTTTTAGTAATCCGTTTTCCTCGTTCGACTATGATGGGATGGCGATCGACGTATGTTTCAGTTCAACGAGCTGACGCGCTTTATGCGCGATGTGCTCGGCGCTCACTTCGAACTCCTGCACCAGCTCCCACGGCGCCCCCGATTCCCCGAACCGGTCCTTGACGCCGATCGAGCCGGTGATGACCGGAACGTGGTAGAGCTCGGGAGATTCCGTGATGATCCTGCAGACGCGGTCGGCGAGGCCGCCGATTTGATGCTCTTCGGCAGTGATGACGATTCCGGTTTCCCTTGCGGCCCGGACGACCGCCTCGGGGTCAAGCGGCTTGAGCGTGTGCATGTTGATGACGCGCGTCTCGAAGTCGTACTCCTGTTTCAGGATGTACGCAGCGCGCATCGCCTCGGGAACCATCGGGCCGCACGCGATGACCGTCAGCTCCTCGTGTTCATTCTCGTACGCGGAGGAGAGGACGGTTTCAAACGCGTCGATGAATCGCGGTTGTCCGCCGCGGAACCGTATCACGTTGGCTTTCCCGAAGACAAACGGCGTGGCCTCTGTCGTCACAACCGGCGTGGCTTCGCGCGCGAATCGAATGTACTTCGGCCCCCGGATGCCGAACAGCAGGTGTTTGGTGGCCTTGAGAGTCTCGACCGCGTCGCACGGGACGGAGACGTTCATGTTCGGGAGTCCGCAAATCTGGAAGAGGTCCTCGAGCGCCTGATGCGTGGCGCCGTCGGGGCCCACCGAGACTCCGCCGTGCGCTCCCGCGATCAGGACATTGAATTCGCCGTAGCAAACGGTCGTTCGGATCTGGTCAAGGCATCTCCCGGCCGCAAACGTTCCATACGTTCCGAACACCGGGATCTTTCCCTCACGTGCGAGGCCGGCAGCGACTCCTACGGCACTCTGTTCGGCGATCCCGACGCTCAGCCACCGCGATTTGCGTTCCGGATTCTTATCGTAGAAGCTGCTGATGGTAATCGACCCGGAAATATCGAGCCCGAGACAGACGATCCGCTCATCTGCGCCGAACTGCTGAAGCGCCTGGCCGAACCCCTTGCGCGTCGGCTGCATCTCCACCTTCATCAGCTCGTCGGTGTTCCACCAGTACGACCGGGCAAAGGCCGGGAGCTTGTGACTCAGTTCAAGTTCCGCATGACGCTGAAAGATTTTTGCGCTCTCCAGGAGTTCGTCGACAGGAAGGGTCTCGAGAAGCCCGAGCTGGGCGAGTCCCTTTTTCATCTCCTCAACATTCGGCGCCTTGCCGTGCCATCCGGCAATGTTTTCCATGAATTCGACGCCGTTTCCCTTGATCGTGTTTGCGACGATGAGTTTCGGTTTGCCCTTTCTTTCCCGTGCATTTTCCAATGCGTCGACGATCGCCTCCATGTGGTGTCCGTCGATCTCGATGACGTCCCAACCGAAGCTCCGGTATTTCTCCGCGATCGGGTCGATGTTCATGACGTCTTTCACCCAACCGTCAATCTGAAGACGATTTTTGTCGATGATGCCGACGACGTTGTCCAGTTTGTAGTGTCCCGCCTCCATCGCGGCTTCCCAGATCTGGCCTTCCTGCTGTTCGCCGTCTCCCATGATGCAAAAGACGCCGGCGGGGTTCTTCTCAAGTCGCAAGCCGAGCGCAATCCCGACGGATATGCTGAGACCCTGTCCCAGGGAACCCGTGGATGCCTCCACACCCGGAAGTTTCAAACGATGAGGATGGCCCTGGAACGGACTGCCGAGTTTTCTCAGCTTGACGACATCACGGACATCGTAGAATCCCGCCATCCCGAGGCCGATGTAGAGACTCGGAGCTTTGTGTCCCGCCGACCAGATGATGCGGTCCCTCCCGGCCCAGTCCGGATTTTTGGGGTCGAGGCGTGCGCAATGAAGGTACAGGGCGGCCGTGATGTCCATGATCGAGAGCGTTCCGCCTGCGTGGCCCGACCCGGCGGCGCACAGACTGATGAGGTCGTAGCCGCGCATAAGTTTGGCCGCCGCCTGGAGCTCGTCGATGGTATATGACTTTCGGACCTCGCCTGTTGCTGAATCAAGAAGCGGCATGACCGGCTCCCGAATGAATCAACAAGGGAAAGTTTTCTACCCGATCAGTCTACAACTTGTGTACCACTCGAGAAATGCGTCAGGGGAAAAAAAGGGGAGAGATTGAGTGAATTCAGACGGCGGGGTGTGTCAAATTTGAAAATGCAGTCAGGAATGGGAATGGGTCTTAACGATGGGAAAGTGGCGGGCAGACAAGGGGCCGCGAGGCAGAGGACAGAAGACAGAAGTCAGGAGACTGGAGGGACATCGCTCGCTTATCCCTATTCACGATTCACTTTTCACCATTCACTTTTCACCATTTACGATTCACCATTCACGATTCACCATTTACCAATCACCCTCATCCATACCTCCTACTTCCGGACTCCGTCATCGAAGCTCGATGAAATTCCGTCGAGGATCTGGCCGCGTGCGGTCATCTCGTTGAGTTTCTGAACGATGCGGAGAATCGAAACGCGCCGTTCTCCCGCCATTTCCCCGAGGAACTTGTGAATGTCCGGATAGTCGCACTCCGAGCCGATGCGGTCGTAGAATTTCATAAGCTCGGTTTCGGCATGCATCGCCTCACGAAGCGAAGCGCAGGTGTTCCTGCAGGCGTGGTCGCATAAAAATTGTTCAAGGCTCATAACGTTTTCCTTTCTTCCAGCCATCGCTCCTCACGCCCTTGCCGGCTCGCGGGCCGAGACGGCGAGCTCTTTCCCGCGCACGAGGGCTTCTTCGTTCAATGGCAGGAGCGCCTGCCGATGTGCGGGAAGGACTTTCTTCAGCGTTCGCACGACGGATTCGACCGAAACGACCGGCCTTCGTTCAAGAAACGCGCCGAGCATGAGGACGTTGGCGACCTGCCTGCTTCCGATTTTCTGCGCCTCGGTCATTGCCGGAATGCACAGGATGTCGATATCAAAGCGCGCAGGCGGTTTAATGATCGTGGACTCCTCATAGAGGAGCAGTCCCGACGGCTGAATCTTCGATAAGAACTTGTCCATCGACGGCTGGTTGAGAATGATCCCCGCGTCGAAGGTCGAGACGATCGGAGAGCTGATCCGATTCTCCGAGACGATGACGATGCAGTTTGCCGTCCCTCCCCGCATCTCCGGGCCGTAGGAAGGCATCCAGCTCACCTGCTTGTCCTCGAGCATCGCGGCGTAGGACAGAATTTGACCGAGCGAGAGAACCCCCTGTCCGCCAAATCCTGCGAGGATGATCTCATGCGTGCGGTTCATGTTCACTCCTTTGATTCCCCTTTCAATTTGAGGCCGGATGTTCGATGCGAAGCTTGTATTCGTCCCGATGGTTCGGGTCTTTCCGGATGACGATCGTGTCCCCCTTCTGCAAACCCTTCCAGCGGATGTAGTAGTGCCGGTGCGGCTCGTGCGGGCCATGGCAGAGGCACGGGTACGACTCCACTCTGGCGCGCTTGTGTCTTGGGCCTTCGTCGAGCAGGAATGTCTTTCCGCGCGAAGGAAAGAAATTCAACCGGTCCTTGTAGACGAAGATGTACTGCTCATTCGATTCCTCGGTTGATATTTTTCGCGAGTACGAATTCATTGCTACGAGTCCTTTCTCGCCGGTCGTTTCATCTCCTGTCCCCGCACGATGACGTACGCGACCAGTGCGACGAGGAAAAAGAACAGAAGCATCCACGCGATTCCCTGGAGGGTTCCGATGACCGTCCAGTATAACTCCAGGACCCATCGGTCCCGGGTCAGCTCAAGAACCGTTCCGCCTTCGGTTTTCGGGGTGATGTACTTCTGAAGGTCCCACACCCTCACGCCGACCGAAATTCCCACGACGTAAATCGCAAAGGTGAGATACTTCGTCCAGGAAGTATAAACCTCGTCGGAGATGAGTCTCTGCAGGATGCTCCGTACGGGTTTCTGAAATACCCGTGCGATGAAGAGGCAGACGAGCACCGACACCATGAAACTGACAAACAGCAGCAGGATGAACATGGAATCCTCCTCCGGTTAGTTCTGCCGCTCCTTCGGAATTTTAAGATCGCCAAGCGGGAATTGCGGGAACATATTTTCTTCCATCCACTTGTTCGATTCTTCCGGCGTCATCTTCCAACCGGACGGACAATTGGAGACCACCTCGATGAAGCAGGTTCCCTTCGGGTTCCGTTGAATTTCGAAGGCCGTCCGGATCGCCTTCTTGAGTTTGCGGACGGCATTGGGCGTATGGGCGGCGTGTCTCGTGACAAACGCAGCCCCCGGCAGCTGCGCGACAAGGTCGGTGATTTTCAAAGGGTAGCCCATCGTTGCCGCGTCACGGCCGAACGGCGAAGTGGTCGTTTTCATCCCCAGGAGCGTCGTCGGTGCCATCTGTCCCCCCGTCATCCCGTACACGCCGTTGTTGATGAAGACGATCAAAATGTTCTCTCCCCGGTTGACCGTATGAATGGTCTCGCCGGTTCCGATCGCCGCAAGGTCTCCGTCCCCCTGATACGTGAAGACGAACCGATCCGGAAGCACGCGTTTGATTCCGGTAGCGACCGCCGTCGCGCGGCCGTGCGCCGCTTCCTGCATGTCGACGTTCATATAGTTGTATGCAAACACGGAGCATCCGACCGGAGCAACGCCCACGGTCTTGTCCTGAATTCCCATTTCGTCCACGACTTCCATCATGGCCCGGTGGACAACGCCGTGCGCGCAACCAGGACAATAATGCATGGGCACATCCGTGAGCGTCGGCGGCTTCCGGTAGACCAGCTCAAATCCATTTTGCGATATCGGGAACGGCATGATTTTCTCCGCGTCGCGTTGCTATCGTGTGAAAGTTTCTTCCGTCGTGTTTTCCGACATGACCTGCTCCACCTTCTCAAGTACCTCCTCGGGAGACGGTACCATCCCGCCCATCCTCCCCGTGAAGTAGACCGGTTTCTTGCCCCGGACTGCCCTCTCGACATCCTCGACCATCTGGCCTGCGTTCATCTCCACAACGACGAACGATTCCGCCGTCCGTGCCAGCTTCCCGAGAATTTCAGAGGGAAAGGGATAGAGCGTGATCGGACGAAGCAAGCCGACGCGGATCCCCTGTTCGCGCGCCAGCTCGAGGGTCTTCTGGCAGATGCGGGCAGAAAGTCCGAACGCGACAAGCACGACGTCGGCGTCGTCGGTTTCGATCGATTCGAACCGAACTTCGCCCTGAAGCTCGCGGTATTTTTTCTGGAGTCTCAGGTTCACCTCTTCCATCTTCTCGGGTTGGATGAAGAGGGAAGTGATGATGTTTCGTTCGCGCGATTGCGGCTTCCCGACGGTCGCCCACGGCTTCTCGACGGAAGGGAGTGTGCGGGTCGAATTCCAGGAAATCCGTTCCATCATCTGGCCGAGCGCACCGTCGGCAAGGATCATGACGCCCATGCGATATTTTTCCGCCAGGGCGAATCCGTCGAAAACAAAATCCGCCATTTCCTGGACGGAGGAGGGGGCGAGGACGAGCAGTCGATAGTCGCCGTGGCCGCCTCCCTTTGTCGCCTGAAAATAATCTCCCTGTGATGCCTGAATGGTGCCGAGTCCGGGGCCGCCTCGCTGGACGTTGACGATCAGGTACGGAAGTTCGGCTGAAGCCATGTACGAAATTCCTTCCTGCATGAGACTGATGCCGGGGCTTGACGAGGAAATCATGACACGCGCTCCGGCTCCCGAAGCTCCGTACACCATGTTGATGGCGGCGAGCTCGCTTTCCGCCTGGAGGACGACCGCTCCCCGCTTCGGCCCGTGCTTCATCAGGTATTCGAGCACTTCGGACTGCGGCGTAATGGGATAGCCAAAGTACGCCTGCATGCCGGCACGCAGCGCGGATTCGGCGAGGGCTTCGTTGCCTTTCATCAGTTGGACATTCTCATCCATGCTTGATCCCTTGTGCGGTCAGACGGAAGCGACGGCGACCGGCTTCCGGGCCGACGGTTTCGGCTCCCGGTAGACGGTGATTGCGGAGTCCGGACAAACGAGCGCGCAGTTGATGCAGCCGGTGCAGGTGTCGCTCGTCAGTATGGCAAAGCGATATCCGAGCAGGTTGAGCCGGTCGGAAAGTCCCATGCACTCCTGCGGACACGCCGCGATGCACAACTCGCAGCCCTTGCAGACCGCCTCTTCGACTTTGATGGTTCCTCGAATCATTCCTTCCCTCAATTGAAGTTTGTGGTGACTACACTCCCATTGTTTCGAATTGGCGGACGCCGTTCTTCCGTTTCGATCCCTCTTCCGCCATCCGCTGTGACTCATACACTGCCATCGCCGTAATATTGACGATGTCGTTCACGTCGGTCCCGGGCGTCATGAGATAGACCGGCTTTCGGATGCCCAGGAGTATGGGTCCGATCGCAACGGCTCCACCGAGCCGCGCGAGAAGCTTGTATGCGATGTTCGCCGACGTCAGGTCAGGGCAGATGAGCACGTTGGCCGGGCCTTTGAGCTGGCAGAACGGGTAATATTCCGACATGATCTCCGCCGTCACCGCCGTGTCGGCCTGCATCTCCCCGTCAATGGCGAGCGTCGGGTCCTTCCTGCGGACGATGTCCACGGCCTGCCGGACTTTTTCCACAAGCCGGTGGTCGGAGCTGCCGAAGTTGCTGAACGAGAGCATGGCAACGCGGGGCTCGGTATCGAAATCCCGGACCTTCTCTGCGGTCAGGAGCGCGATTTCCGCCAGGTCTTCGGCCGTCGGTTCGATGTTGACGGTCGCATCCGCGATGAACAGGGTCTGGTTCTTGAAGACCATCATGTACAGACCGGCGACTCGTTGAACGCCCGGACGTTTGCCGACGATTTGCAGAGCCGGACGGACGGTTTCGGGATAATGCTGGGTGAGCCCCGAGATGAGCCCATCCGCGTCGTCCATCTCCACCATCATCATGCCGAACACATTGTGCGTCTTCATCAACCTCTCGGCGTCGAATCGCGTCATTCCCTTCCGCTTCCGGAGCCCGTAGTAGGCCGTCACATATTCGTCGAACCGGTGCGACTTGGAGGGATTGATGAATTCCGCATCTCCCAGTTCAAGTCCCAGGTCGGCGATCTTCTGATGAATAAGACTCCTGCTTCCCAGGAGGATGGGCCGGGCGATCTTTTCATCCACGAGGATGTGTGCTGCGCGGAGAATTTTCTCTTCGTCGCCTTCCGGAAACACGATGCGCTTGGGCGCATGCTTTGCCTTGTGGATGAAGAACCGGCTGACCTCATAGGACTTGCCGAGACGCGCTTCGAGGGCGTCTTTGTAGGCCTCAAAATCGCTGATGGGGGAGCGGGCGACGCCGGTCTCCATGGCCGCCCGTGCGACAGCGGTTGCCTCCCACAGAAGCACGCGGGGGTCGAACGGCTTCGGGATGATGTATTTTCGGCCGAACTCGATGCGACGCTCTCCGTAGGCCTTCAACACGGAATCGGGGACATCCTCCTTGGCAAGAGCGGCGAGGGCTTTCGATGCAGCAATCTTCATTGCATCGTTGATGGACGACGCCCGGACGTCGAGCGCGCCCCGGAAGATGAACGGGAAGCCCAGGACGTTGTTGACCTGATTCGGATAATCCGACCGGCCGGTTGCCATGATCACATCGTCCCGCGCAGCCGTCGCGTCTTCATACGCGATCTCCGGGTCCGGGTTTGCCATGGCGAACACGATCGGATTGTCGTTCATCGATTTCACCATTTCCTTCGTCACGATTCCCTTGACCGATACGCCGCAGAAGACATCCGCTCCTTTCATGGCGTCGGCAAGAGTTCGGGCGTTGGAATCGACTGCAAAATATTCCTTGTACGGGTTCATCCCCTCGGTTCGTCCCTTATAGACAACGCCCTTTGTATCGACGAGCATGATGTTCTTTCGGCGGACGCCGAGTTGCTCGTACAGCTTTGCACACGCGATACCGGCCGCGCCGGCGCCGCTGAAGACCACCTTGATATCCTCGATCTTCTTCCTGACAACCTCCAGCGCATTGACCAGCGCCGCCCCGCTGATGATCGCCGTTCCATGCTGGTCGTCGTGAAAGACCGGAATGCCCATCGTCTTCTTCAACTCTTCTTCAATGTAAAAACACTCCGGCGCCTTGATGTCTTCCAGGTTGATCCCGCCGAATGTCGGCTCAAGCATTCTGACTGTCCGAATGATGTCGTCCGGATTGTGGGAATCGAGCTCGATGTCGAAGACGTCGATGTCGGCGAATCGTTTGAACAGAACGCCTTTCCCTTCCATCACGGGCTTTCCCGCGATGGCGCCGATGTCTCCCAGTCCGAGCACCGCGGTGCCGTTCGAAACGACGGCGACGAGATTTCCTTTCGCGGTGTAACGGTATGCGTCGTCGGGGTTGGATTCAATTTCGCGGCAGGGTTCCGCGACGCCCGGCGTGTACGCAAGCGAGAGGTCGCGCTGACTCGAGCACGGCTTCGTCGAGATAACTTCGATTTTTCCCCTGCGTCCCTGCGAATGATAATCGAGAGCTTCCTGTTTCCGTACCATGACTGTCTCTCCGTTTCCTGGCTAGGATGCCGACTTGCTCCGAACAGTATATTTGAATGGGAACGTGACCCAGACCGGAACGGGTCCACGGTTCATCAAGGCGGGTGTAAAGAGGAACTGCATCGCGGCTTCCTTGGCGGAGTCCGTAAAGATGCCGGACGGGATCTCCTTGATAACAACTACTTTCTTCGGCTTGCCGTCTTTGCCGACGAGAATTTTTACCCACACGGTCCCTTCGATGCCGGCCTTCACGGCCATCTCGGGATACACCGGCTTCACTTCACGGACCACCTGCGGTTCCTTTTCGACGGGCACGAAGTCGTTCATGCCGGGGTCATCTTCGATCGAAACATCCTTGCTGATCTCCACTCCCTGGCCCTGTCCCGCTCCGGTCTCTGTCGCCGGACTCTGGACGGCGGAAAGTTGCTGCTGCGTCGCAAACGTTTGCTCCGGATTCACCTGCGCGTCCGGGACGGGGACGGGAATGCCGATGCTCGGTTTGACCGCCGCGGTTGCGACGGCGATCTGCGGAAGGGAAGCGGCATCGGTCATCGACGGCGGCGGTCCCAATTCGCTGTATTTCACGATCCGGACGACGCGGACAAGTCCCGCGGCGTCGTCCTCCTGAAGATATTGAACGCCGTAGTACGACCCGACGGCACTCAGCTCGACCGCGGCGCCTACCAGCAGTCCGCGCAATAAATATTTCTTGTACGATTTCCGGAGCTCGACACGGCCGTACGAACTTCCTTCCGGCTCCACGGGATACCGGTCCGTGGTCAGGTCAAAAACATCCCGCCATCGAATTTTGAAGTTGTCCACCGAATCGCCGTTCGTCGATTGCATCATCGGCAACGCAGCGTTCTGGACGGATGACGGTCGACCCGCCCTGCCGGGCCTTGCAAATGCCAGACGCTTCAGTAAATCCTTCATTTCAATTTCTCCGTGAGGAGCGAAGTTTGGATCGCCGCCTCTCAGGTTTCAAAATTCATGTCGGGCCAACGATAGAAGATGCTTCAGGTCGCATCTTCGAGAACGTGGCGCCGTACGGTCAACGTACCGGCCACCGCCAGCGGCACCATGCATCCGGTCGGGACGTAATGGCGTTGGCCCGACTATCTTCTTTCAAGTGAATGGGCGCCGGGGAATCTTGAACATCCGCCGTGCAGAACGGACGCGACCCCCTTCTTGCATCGAAAGAGCAACAATTGTGCCGGGGAGATGCGGATATGGAGTGATTTCGACCGAGTTCGGAGGCAGGCGGCGGGACCACTCCCATTTTCACGAAATCCATTCTTGGAATTGCAAATGGCTGACTGGCTTTCTCAAAAATGACGGAGGAGGGGAAGTTCGGAAAGCGGAGCAGGGAAAGTGGAGTGGGGGACGGCGATTGGATAATTGGTGATTGGTGCTTTCTCCACGATCCTTCAGGATGGTTTTTTCGCACGAGCGTCGCTCCTCAGGCTGACGCGAATGCCCATCGCGTCGGCGTACCCGTCCGCCGAAGTCAGGACCTGCCCAAGACCTTGGACGTAGGCGGAAACATCGACGCTTTTGCTAGAAGCTATCTCAAAAACCCAGATCGCGTCACCCTGAACTTGTTTCAGGGTCTGATTTGCTCGGGAAATGAGATGCTGAATCAAGTTCAGCATGACGGTAGCTAATTTTGAGACAGCTTCTAAAAAGGTCCGATGAATAGGACTGAGATTCAAACCTACCATCCATCAGGATGGTTTTTTCGCACGAGCGTCGGTCTTCAGGCCGACGCGCATGCTTTCGCGAAGCCGCCCCTCCACGGCAGGCCGATTCGGTCGACCCTCATTTCAGTAAGTCTGGAAGAGCGTCACACAACATTTTGTCCCTGTCTCTTCAGCGCAATTTCACTTTATCATTTCTTAACAGCCCGCTTCTTGCGTAGCAGTTAAATCATCGGTAGTTTTGCCGGCATGGTTCAAGTCAGCATGGCGGTTCTTACTGCCGGAATCCTTTCTGTCTGCACGGCCCGTTCCGGAGATCCGGCGACGTCCACGCGCAGTCTCGATTCGCTTCTGGAGCGAGGAGACCTGGCGTTCCGAAAATTTGACAACGCCGCGGCGCTGGAATTCTACCAGGCGGCATATGCGGCCGATTCGAATTCATTCCCCGTACTCGTTCGTTTGACCCGAACCCGGAATGACAATGGCCGTCTGCTTCTGCGCGTCACCAGGGACAGCTCGGAAATGTGGTATGAAGCCGCACTCGCCTGTGCCGAGAGACTTCACGCGCTCTATCCAGACAGTGCCGACTCGAATCTTCTTCTGGCGCTGTGCAAGGGAAGCCTGATACCGTTCTACGGAATTCGGGATAAGATTCGATGCGGGAAGGAAGTGGAGGATCTTGCAACGCGGGCGGTTGCAATCGATTCGTCGTTTGCCCCTGCCTATGTCGTGCTCGGCATCTTCTGGCGTCAGGCCGCGAATCTGAGCTGGCTCGAAAAGACATTCGTTCGCATGTTTTTCGGGACAGACCTGAATGGCACGCTTGAAGACGCCGAGCGTTCGCTCAAACACGCTTTAGCGATCGAACCCCAAAATCTCTTTGCGCATTTCGAG
>DATJYV010000011.1:0-4139 GCA_035499415.1 Bacteroidota bacterium | reverse complement strand
CCCACCTCCTTGACGAGCCCTGTCGTGTTGTCGATGCTGATCAGCATGTTGCTCTCGGACGGCGCGATTTGCAGAGGCGCATATCCCCTGTCGTAGGCCCGGACAGCGTAGTAATACTTTTGTCCGTTCTGAACCGAGGTGTCGACCCAGGTGTGCTGCAAGCCGGTATCATCCCCCAGGTAGAACTCAACTCCGTTGTACGGAATCGTGCTGAATCCCTTAATCCCGTCCTTCAAATCGAACTGGGCCATCGGTTTGAGATACGGTGCCGGGTTTCCGTATGCATCGGTGATGATCTTTGCATCCTGGAACGCCGGGTCGGTTGCCCGATAGATGCGATACCCCTCGAAGTCGTGCGGGTCTGCTCCCACGCCCTGGAGGAACCGGTCGAACGACTGCTCTGCGAGGGCGTCCCAGTAGAGTGTGACCTTGCGATCTCCCGGGACGGCTTTGACGACAGGTTCAATCGGAACCTGGGCAAATTCATAATTTTCCTGGTAGGCGAGTTGAGCCGTAATGCGTTTGCGAAGTGCGTCGGCTTTCGCTCCGGATACGTCGGCATTGCCGGCTTGTGTCGCATTGCCGAAGACGACGGAATACGAAACGCGTTCCGTCTGGCCCGGTGCAAGCGGGAAGAATCCGGAAGAGACAAAGAGGTCGTAGTCCCCGGGGCCGGCTGCCTTGATCACGTTGGGGTCGACAAATTCGCCGGGTGTCATGAACTGCGACCAGTACGTGATATCCGCCGTCGTGCTGAAATTAAGACCCCCCGCACGGTCGTACTGGACGTTCGTAATGCCGATCATGTCGGCTTCCTTGATGTCCGTCTTGTCAATGTGCGGCTCGCCGGGGAGCGCCGTCCCGGCTCCCGATGTCGGCTTCCCATCCCCTTCCCCGAAATCGTGTGTATTCTGAGCCCCGTCAAGACCCACGTCGTCCGTCAGAGGATTCCAGTCGCCGTCGTTGTCGATCCCGTCGTCGCGTGATTCATCGATCATCTCGTCGATGCCTTCGTCAACCCCCGCGTCGCGCACGCCGTCGACGTTGAGATATCGCTTGCCGACGTAGGTCCATGCAGCAGCCGAGTCGTCCACTGTCCCGTACGGAAAGTAGACGACAACGTTCGTACTCGGGACCCGGTAGCGATGGTATGTTTCCGCCAGCGCCGACCGCACCATTGAGGAGTCGATCCGCGGGAGATTGAGAGACGATTTCGACGGGCCGTTGTCATCGTTATCGACATTATCTTTATACTTTTTGCCCAGATCTCCCGAGCTGAGCATCGTGAGCCAAATCGACTGCGGAAGGAACGGCGTGTTCGGATTCCATCCACCGGGATACCAGAACGAATCTTGTTCGGGGCTGGGGGGCCAGCGATTCCAATGGTATGTTTTCCCCGTTTGGGAGTCCGTCCACACGTCGGTCGCCGCATCATTGAGCATCTTCTGCGTCACCACGGGGCTGCCGATTTCGCCGTTGTTATTGTCGTCGAGTCCGTTCGCAAACGTCGCGGCCTTCTGCGTTCCAAATGCCACGTACGTGGAGTCTTCGTCGACCAACCCATTGTGATTGTTGTCGATCAGGTCGCCGGTGATCTCGCCGTCGGTCATTGCCATCGTGACAGGTGGCCCGCCTCCGGTCTGCGGATTTTCCGGGCTGTCGCCGTCGTTGTCGATCCGGTCGACGGCGTTCCCGGGCGTTTCGAGAAAACTTGTCGCGACGCCGCCGACGAAAGCCCCCTGGAATGCGGGGTTGCTGCTGAGACCGTCGCTGTCGAGCGAATAGGCAACCGCAAGCCGAAGGTCGAAGTCAGGCGTGTCATCCTGCGAGTCGCCGTCTCCCCCGACGAGGTCTGCCAGCCAGATCGTCGTGCCGACCTTCTTGATCGGTTTCGTGCCGTCGTTATGAAATTCGTGAATGATGAAGACCGCATCGGCAACGGAAATCTGAGACCATTCCATGACGCGTGTGTCGACGATCATCCCCAGGCCGCGTCTCTTCAAGTCCGTCGTGTCCGGGGCGTAGTTGAACCGGTTGTAATTGTCGTCTCCCACGCGATAGAACATTTCCTGGTCGGCCGAGAACTGGTTCTTTCCAAAATAGCCATTCCATGCACCCGGCCATCCGGGGTCGAGCGAATCTGCTTTCTTGTCCGGCCAGAAGGCGGGCCAGCTGGTGGGATCATCGCTCTTGGCAATGATTCCCCCGTCCGGCCGATTCGTATTGAAATATCCGGGAACCGGGAGGACGTTCCAGTCCGAGCCATCCGCCGGGTTCGTCCGGTACGAGGGAAGGTCAACGATGTGGATCGTGTTGCCGCTGTTGTCCACAACCTCACCGCCGATGAAGAGCGCAAGGAGCGCGACGTAATCCCGCCCCGTGTTTTTTGGCCACTCGTACGGAACACCGTTGCCAACGCCCGTTCGACCGGAGAAGAGGAAATTGAATATACTGGTTCGGACATTGTTCCCGTCAATTTCCGTCCGCCTCTTGTACGTGCCGTCGACCCGTTCCTTGCCGGGTTTGTAGTTCAGGACCTGAGCAGGCGCCTGTGCAACCCAGCCCAAAGCGAGGAGGAGCACGACACTCAGAAGCGTCCGTCGCATCATGTTTTTTTCTGACTTCATGCCGATGTCCATCGAATTAGAAAGTGAGATCGATCCCGAGCTGGACCTGGCGCGGCTCGGAATAATAGTCGGGGCGGAGCAGATATTGGTCGACGGTGTTGATGCGGTTGATGCCGCCGAGATTTTGCAATCCGAGCTGCAACGGAGACGCGTATGCCTGACCCGTCTGCGGATAAATGTTCACCTCGTTCCGCCTGTCGAAGAGGTTGAATACCCGGAGAGAAACGTTGACCCCGAGGCCGGCAAGGTCGAACTCCTTGAACGCGCGCATGTCGAAGGTCATCTGGTCCGGCCCGCGGCGGCTGTTCTTGGGCATCACGCTCGCCACATCCTCACCCCGCGATTCCGCCTGGTTGATGACCGGCGTGTACGGCAGACCGGTGCTGTATCGTCCCAGGAGAAACACGCCCCAATCCGATTCCCCGACGCCGATGGTGCCGTTCACGGTCTGAGTTTGGTCCCAATCGAGGGGCACCAACGATTCCGTGGGCTCCTGATTCGCAAGCAAGGCCCCCTGCTCTTCGTCCGGATTGGAGTTAAGCCCCTCTGCCACCTGGAATGTGTAATTAAGGTTGACAGTGATCATGTCCAGCGGCCGGCGGGAGATCGTCAGCGTGACGCCGCGGGTATTCGCATAGTCCCGGTTGATGAACATCGTGTAGAACTGCGTTGCGGTGGTCGGATCCCGGACGGCGATCGGAACGCTCGTGCTGACCCAGTTCCGCGTGTCGCGATAGAAACCCGTGACATCAAAACTCAGAGCTTCCGTCAGCTGCTGCTGGAGCCCAAATTCGTACATGGCGGTCGTCTGGGGCTTCAGGTCGGCATTTCCGTACACTCCCTGGAGCGGGGTCACTTCATCGACCTTGTAACCCGGATTCTGGAAAAGATTTTCGAACGAAGGAATCTGGAGAAAATGTCCGTAGGAGAAGTGGAGTATGCCCCGGTCCGTGATTGGATACGAGATGCCCAGTCGCGGGCTTACGGACGTTTTCGGCGTCGCGTCTTTGTACCAATACGCAAGGCGCTCCTGCAGCGTCGTGGGGCGGGTGACGCCGTTGACGGTGATGTACTCGTGCTGGGTCTCCTGCGGCAGGTAGACATTCGGATCCTGCGGATCCGCCAGCACTTGTCCCCTCGAGTTGAAATAATCGTAGCGAACGCCGACGTTGACGATCATGTGGGCGTACTCGAGCTTGTCCTGGGCGTATGCGGAGAATTCGACCGGGCTCTCGTCATACTGCTGGTACAGCGGACTGGTGGTCGGAGGAATGGTTGCGATGTATCCCGGTGTAAGGACGCCGTTGACGACGGTCGTATCCTGAAGCGGCGTAACGCTGTAACTTTGCAGATAGAGTTTGTGGATCCTTCCTTCAAAGCCCAACTTCAATTGATGGAGCTCGCTTACCTGATTCGTATAGTCTACTTTCAGGTCGTGCGTGTCCGTATTTCTGCTGAAGTGTCCGTTGTTGGTCCCGGCCCGGAAGAATTCGTCGAGGTTCGTGACCTGCG
>DATJYV010000010.1:0-11479 GCA_035499415.1 Bacteroidota bacterium | reverse complement strand
TGCCGATGCGCTCCAGGACTGCCTCGGCCGTGTGCCAGGCGGTTGACGGTTCAGAGTGGCTCGCGACGGACAGCGGTCTCACGGAAATTCGGAATGGAACCCAGCGACTTTGGAGAAACGATGCGCTTGGAATGCGGTCGTCGATTCGCTTCCTGACGACCGATCCCGATACGAATGTCTGGTTCTCGGACGGAAGTCAGATCGGCTGGATCGATACGAACGGGAAGACGGCCATTTTTGCGCAACCTGAAAATAGCGGACACTTCGATATCCAGGACATGCGATCGGATAGCGCAGGCCGGCAGTGGTTGGCGACGCGACGGGGATTATGGTGTTTCGAGAAGGGAATATGGAGATGCTATTCGGTCGTAACGGGACTTGTGATGAAGGATGTGAGCGCCGTTTTTCCGACCGGAGGAAATGTCATCGTCGGGACGGAAGGAAGAGGTGCGTACATTCTCGATCCGCGCGATTCGCGCCGTCCTGTGCTGGTCGAATTTGACGAGCCGGTGATCAACAACGACCGGGCATACCTCCAGTGGAACGATTACGCGTGGGAAGGGTCTGTCAGCCCGGAGCAGATTGAGAATCGTTGCCGGGTGGACAACGGGTCGTGGACCGCTTGGGGCAAGTCCAGGCATGCGTATCTCGTGGACCTTGGCGAAGGTCCCCACACCATCATTGTCCAGGCAAAGGATGTGTTCGGCGGATACGACCCCGCCGGCGCCTCGCTCTCGCTTGTCATTCCCCCCGCGTTCTATCTCCATCCCCTCTTCCTGTGGCCGGTCGTCGTTCTCTCCACTTGTGTGGCCGCCCTGTTGCTCGTTGTTTTTGCCCGGCTGCGGAGACACACGGAGGAAATAAAGCGCGACCGCGACAGGATTGCGAGCGACCTCCACGACGAAGTCGGCAGCAACCTCGGAAGCATCGCATTGATCAGCCAGCGATTGCGTCGCCAGCCGCAGTTTCCGCGTTATCTGCGCGGAGACGTCCTGGAAATCACGAACACCGCTCTGGCGACCGCGGCTGTGCTCCGCGAAATCGTTTGGTATGTGAATCCGAACAAGGACTCCCTCGGGAGCCTTATCTATCAGATGCGGGATTGTGCCAATCTTTTCCTCAGGAATATTGATTTTTCGTTCACCGTCTCGCTGATGGAACCACCCAGGAACCTCGAACCCGAGATGCGTCGAAATCTGTACCTGATGTTCAAGGAGCTTCTTCACAACATCGTCAAACATTCGAATGCAGCGCGCGCCCGTATCAACGTCTCTTTGGACCGGCGCATGCTCACCGTGGTCGTCGAGGATGATGGAAGGGGGTTTGACGCCGGGGCGGAGTCGGGCGGCAGCGGTCTCGGGAATATCGAAAACCGGGCAGCGCGGATTCGTGCCGGTGTTCAGTTCGACGGCGGTCCCGGATCCGGGACGCGCTGTACCATCACTGTTCCGTTGAGCCTATGAAAAGAACCGTGAGGCGGCAGGCGAGCCACAAGGGCTCACGGAAAGCGGTATGGGTGGTGGAAGATAACGCCCCGTTTCGGCGAAACCTCGCCATGCTCCTGAATGATTCGGATGCATTCGAGTGTCAGTCGACATTTTCGAGGTGCGAGGATGCAATCGACGCGCTTCGCTTGGGCTCCGCGCCGTCGGTCATCCTCCTCGACATCGGGCTGCCGGGGATGGACGGTGTCGAGGGAGTCAAGTTGCTCAAACAACTGGCCCCCGAATGTCAGGTCGTGATCCTTACCGTCTACGACGATGACGACCACGTGTTCAACGCGATCTGCGCAGGGGCGTCGGGGTACTTGCTGAAGGCCTCGTTTGAAGGGACTATTGTCGGGGCGGTCAACGAGGTCCTGAGCGGAGGAGCGCCGATGAACGGCCAGATCGCACGCAAGGTCCTCGCGATGTTCGCCCATCGAAACGCGCCTCGAGCGGACTACCAATTGACAGCGCGGGAGAAGGAAATTCTCGATCTCGTGGTCGACGGCATGACCAAGAAGAAGATAGCGGACACGCTCTTCGTAAGTTACCACACAGTCGATTCCCACATCCGAGCCATCTACCAGAAACTGCACGTGCACACACGGAGCCTCGCGGTCGCGAAAGCCCTCCGTGAGCGCATTCTCTAATCGGTCCCCCTCCCAAAAAATCACGCGAACGCGTGATTGCGAAACGCCTTCCCCCGTTTTATCTTGCGCATGAAGGAAATCTGATTCCCGTCCTGGTGAGGGAGTCATGATTTCGAAAAGAAAAGGCGATTCCTGGGGGAGGGGTCGCCTTTTCGATTTTAAAGGCGTTTGGCGGGGGATTGAAAGGACGGAATCCGAAACCCGGAAAGGATTCGCCGGGCAAGTTCGGAATGACGATTGCCGGGGATGCAAGCAAAAATAGCTTCGTCATCCTGAACTTTGGGCCGAAGGCCCATCAGCCTCTGGCTGAGTTTCAGGATCTGACATTATGCGCCCGACTGAGGATTAGAAGGACAGATTCCGGAGCAAGTCCGGAATAACGCCACTTGGATGAATTAGGTGGGGTGGGATTACGTAAGCTTCGCCCGCAGGTACTCGCGGTTCATCCGCGCAATGTGGGTCACGGAAATTTCCTTCGGGCACTCCGCTTCGCACGCGTAGTTATTCGAGCAGTTTCCAAATCCCTCCTCATCCATCTGCTCCACCATCCTCAGCACCCGCTCTTTTCGTTCCACCTGGCCTTGCGGCAGGAGCGCAAGATGTGAAACCTTTGCGCTGACGAAGAGCATCGCCGAGGAGTTCGGACACGCCGCGACGCACGCTCCGCACCCGATGCACGCGGCGGCGTCGAAGGCCTCGTCCGCGTCCGGCTTGGGAACCGGCACTGCATTCCCATCCGGAATTCCACCGGTCTTCGCAGAAACGTATCCCCCCGCCTCCATAATCCGGTCGAATGCAGACCGGTCGACGATGAGGTCCTTGATCACCGGAAAGGGTTTCGCCCGCCACGGCTCGATAACGACTGTGTCGCCGTCCTTGAACGAGCGCATGTGCAGCTGACACGTTGCGGCGCCGCGGCCCGGACCGTGCGCCCGGCCGTTGATCATCATCCCGCAGCTCCCGCAAATCCCCTCACGACAGTCGTGGTCGAACGCAATCGGCTCCTCCCCTTTTTTCACCAGGCCGGCGTTCACGACATCCAGCATCTCGAGGAACGACATGTCGGGCGAGACGTTCGTGGCTGAATAGGTCTTGAACGCGCCCGCACTGGAGGCATTCTTCTGACGCCAGACGTGGAGGGTGAGATTCATCGGAGAGGTAAAGGAATAGGTAGAGGTAGATGAGGTTAGTATTTCGCTTTATAGCTGACGATAATTTTGTTCAGGTCACCGTAAATCTTGTCGAGTCGTCGGTCAAGTGCTGAGACTTCTTCGTTCCTCAGGTAACCGACTCTCATCGCATACAGCAGGTGATTCTGTGTTTCGTTTACTGAACCTCGGGCATAAAAATAGAAATTTACCTTGTCTCGCGTGTGATTTCTCCCAAACGCTTCCGCGATATTCGCGGAAATACTCGCGGCCGCTCGCCTCAGTTGCGCCCTCAGGCCATACTTTTCTTCTCTGGGAAGCAATTCGCTAACCCGGTAAATCTCCGCCGCAACGTCCATTGCCTCCTGCCAAACGGGCATATCTCTGAACGACTTGTACAATCCCCCAATCCCCCTTTGCCTCTACCTTTACCTTTACCTTCACCTTTACCTTTACCTTCACCTTTACCTGCTTCTTACTTATAGCTCCTCTGCGTCAGATGCACTTCCTCGAACACGAGCTTCTCCTGATTCAGGCGCGGCGCTTTCTTTTCGCCCGCAAATTCCCATGCTGCAACGTAGGCGAACTTCTTGTCGTTCCGTTTTGCTTCGCCCTCGTCGGTCTGATACTCCTCCCGGAAATGACCCCCGCACGATTCGTCCCGATGCAGGGCGTCCCGGGCCACAAGTTCTCCCAATTCCAGAAAATCCGCCACCCGCCCTGCTTTCTCCAGCTCCATATTCAGGTCGCTTCCCGACCCTGTCACCTTCACCTCTTCCCAGAATTGTTTGCGAAGTTCCGGGATTTTCTCCAGCGCGTTCCTGAGACCCTTCGCGTTCCGCGCCATCCCGACGTCGTCCCACATGATCTTCCCCAGATCCCGGTGAATCTCGTCCACCGTCCTGCTTCCGTTGACTTTCAGAATCTTCCTCACCCGGTCGTCGACGGATCGTTCTTCCGCCTTGAATTCGGGAGCGTCGTTTTTCACCGGCTTCGACTTCATCGTCGAAAGATAATCCCCGATCGTGTACGGCAGAATGAAATATCCGTCCGCCAATCCCTGCATGAGCGCGCTCGCACCCAGCCGATTTGCGCCGTGGTCGGAGAAATTTGCCTCCCCGATAACGAAGAGGCCCGGAATCGTGCTCATCAGATTGTAATCCACCCACAACCCTCCCATCGTGTAATGGATCGCGGGGTAGATCCGCATCGGCGTTTTGTACGGGTCTTCCGCCGTGATGAGCTTGTACATGTCGAACAAGTTCCCGTACCGTTCGCGTATCACCTCCGTCCCAAGCCGCTGGAGCGCCTCCGCAAAATCGAGATACACCGCCAGCTTCGTCGGCCCGACGCCGCGCCCTTCGTCGCACATTTCTTTCGCGCGCCGCGAAGCAACGTCGCGCGGAACGAGATTTCCAAACGATGGATAGAGCCGCTCGAGATAATAATCACGCTCATTCTCAGGAATATCCGCCGGCTTTCTCGTATCTCCCTGCCTCTTCGGAACCCACACTCTTCCGTCGTTCCGCAGGCTTTCGCTCATCAAGGTCAGTTTCGACTGGTGACTGCCGGAAACCGGTATGCACGTCGGATGAATCTGGGTGTAGCAGGGGTTCGCGAAAAACGCCCCTTTCTTGTACGCCCGCCAGATCGCCGTTGCATTGCTCGCCTTGGCGTTCGTCGAAAGATAAAAGACGTTTCCGTAGCCCCCGGTCGCCAGAACGACCGCCTCGCCGGCATACGACTCCATCGCGCCGGTCCGAAGATTGCGTGCGACAATCCCCCGCGCCTGTCCGTCCACCACCACCAGCTCGAGCATCTCGCGCCGGTCGAAGAATTTTACTTTCCCCGCGTCGATTTGTCGGCAGAGAGCCGAATATGCGCCGAGGAGCAATTGTTGTCCCGTCTGGCCGCGGGCATAGAACGTCCGGGCGACCTGCGCGCCGCCGAATGAACGGTTGTCCAGATATCCCGCATAGTCGCGGGCAAACGGTACTCCCTGGGCGACGCACTGGTCGATGATGCTGCCGCTTACTTCGGCGAGGCGATACACGTTCGCTTCCCGCGCCCGGTAATCCCCCCCCTTGACCGTATCGTAGAAGAGCCGGTAGACGCTGTCGCCGTCATTCGAATAATTTTTGGGCGCGTTGATCCCCCCCTGTGCCGCAATGCTGTGCGCCCGTCGCGGCGATTCATGGTAGCACAGTGCGATGACGTTATAGCCAAGCTCGGCGAGGGAAGCCGCCGCAGATGCCCCTGCAAGCCCGGTCCCGACGACGACGACCGTATATTTTCGCTTGTTCGCCGGATTGACGAGCTTCATCGAGAAACGATGGTTCGACCATTTCTTGTCGATCGGACCCGAAGGGATGTTCGATTCGAGTTTCATTTCGACAGACCTCAATGGGCTCCGACGGCCATCACGGCCGGCGCGAGTCTCTGAAAATAATAGAAGTACACGGGAATGGTCGCAAAGCCGAGCGGGATGACAAGCCAGAAGACGGCCGCGACCAGGTCGATCAATCCGGCGTACTGCTTGTTGCGGAGGCCGAGAGTCTGAAAAGCCGATTGAAAGCCGTGACGAAGATGATATCCAAGGATGACGAGTGCGACGATATAAAATCCCGTGTACCAGGCGTTCGAGAACGCCTCCTGCACGAGCGCGTAGGAAGACGGCTTCACCTCGGCGAACCGCGTGGGGATGAAAAACATCCGAAGATGCACGACGAGAAAGAACAGGACGACGCTGCCGGTGAACATCGTGTGACGCGCCGCGAGCGGCGTGTTGTCCTTCAGCCGGTAGACCCGGTAGTCCTGAGGCCGTGTCCGCCTGTTCTGAAGCCACACGACAAATCCGAAGAATGGATGGATGAAGAGCGCTGCAAACAGGATGAATTCGACCGTCCGAATAACGGGGTTCGCCACCATGAACTCGGAGTAGGCGTTGAACACTTCCGGGCCTTTGAACACGAGAAGATTCCCGACGACATGTTCAACGAGGAACGTGCAGAGGAAGAGTCCGGTGAGACTCATGAGGACTTTCTTCCCGACAGACGAGTTGTAAAACGCAGCGAGCGAGGTCATGCGGGCGAGGTGCGAAGAAAATGCGGGGTCATTCTCTGCGGTGTGGAAGTCAGTAAAAGCTTAGAGAAGAATTCGTGAAAAAGCAACGGCGCTCAGGCGGCATGCGATCCGCCGGCGACTCCTTCGCCGATGAAACGCCGGACCGCCACGAGACTGCCGATGAGGCCGAGCGAACATCCGACGCCGAGTATCAGCCCGTAGTACAGCGGCTCGACATGGACGAAGTCGCTGAGCGAGACGGACATCCAGCGCTCGAGGTAATTAAAAACGATAAACACCACGCCAGCGGCCACGAGCCCGCCGATGACGCCCTGCACCAGCCCTTCGATCATGAACGGGATGCGGATGAACATGCGCGTGGCGCCGATGAGCTTCATCGTCTGGATGATCTTCCGTTTGGCGTAGATGGCAAGCCGTATCGTATTCGCAACGAGGATGATGGAAGAAAGAGCGATGAAGACGCCGATGCCAAACGTTATCCAGAGAAATGTCATCCCCCGGTTGTCGAGCATGTCGAGAAGCTGCTTCCGATAGATGACATCGTCCACACCCCTGAGGGCCTTCACCTGATTATAAATTACTTCCGCCTTTTTCGCGGTCTTGTATCCGTCCTTCAGGAAAATCTTGAACGACGCGGGAAGGGGGTTGAAGTTGAGAACTTTGTAAATATCCTCGCCAAATTCCTCCTTGAAGATCGTCGCCGCCTCCTCCTTGGAGATGAACCGCGCCTCCTTGATGCCGTCCAGCAATTCGATCTGAATCTTCAGATTCGTCACGTCGTCCGGCGAGAGCTGGTCGCCGATAAACGCTTCCATCTCCACCTTGTTCCTGAGCGACTCGACGATGCTGTTCGCGTTCACCAGGAGGATGGCGAAGAAGCTGAGAAGAAGGAGCGAGACAGAAATCGCGAACACGGCGGCGAACATCGAAAGCTTTGCGCGTCTGAATCCCGAAAAACCCTCCTTCATGACGTATCCGAATTGCATGCTCAATCCGTAAATGTCTGTCCGTAAGGATACGATCCGAGGATGCGCACGAACGCGCAAATCTCATTCAGATGCGCCACCGCATCCCGCAGCGGCCCCGACGAGGGAGACCCGTCGACATCGAGATAAAAGAGGTATTCCCAGGGCTTCCCGCGAAGCGGCCGCGACTCGATCTTCAGGAGGTTGATGTCCCTTAATGCGAACACCGCAAGAGATTTGAAGAGCGCGCCGGGAATGTCCTTGACGGCAAACACGACCGTCGTTTTCGCGCCCCGGGTGATTCGAGCGGCCTTCCGTGCCAGGACTATAAAGCGGGTGAAGTTTTTATGGTCGCTCTCGATGTTCCGCCGCAGGACCGAGAGCCCGTACGTGCGGCCCGCCTCCTCGCTTGCGATTGCAGCGCACGTCAAGTCCCGCCGCCCGGCCACCATCATGGCAGCCCCGGCCGTATCGTAGTACGCCTCGACGTTCACGCGCCGGAGAGTGCGGAGAAACGACTCACACTGCCCGATCGCCTGCGGCTGCGAATAGATCGTCCGGATGGTTCGCAGCGCCGAACCCCGCACCCCGACGAGATGAAGTCGTACGCGGAGTTTGACTTCGCCGACAATGAAGAGGCGATGGGAAAGAAGCAGGTCGTAGACCTGGTGAATGCTCCCGAAGACCGAATTCTCGACCGGGACGATCCCGTACGTCGGGTTTCGGACGGAGGCAAATACGCGTTCGAACGTCGGGAGCGGGCGAAGCCGCAACGGCTTTCCGAAGAAGCGGCGCGCAGCAAGCTCGCTGAACGCTCCGGGCTCTCCCTGGTATGCGACTGTCGGCATCTCTGTCCTCGGGGGTCGTCAGAAATTAGATTGGTCGTCCCATCGGACGATGCTCCATGGTTTCTGCGGCTGGGCCCGTTGAAGCGAGAACGTCGCGTAGCCGTCAGCCCGGAGAATGTCGCTGGCATTGAACGTCACGGTCAGGTTGAAATTTCGCGTCACGCTGGCGCTCGTGTTGGTGGAGTCGGTCGAAATCGATGCAATCTGATTCCAGACGAGTTCGAGACTTTCGACGTTCTGGAAGAGACTGCTTGTCGTCCGCATTTCCTCATCCCTTCCCCACGAAACGTCGAGCCCCTGGTCGTAATCGCGGTAAAAGAACGTGAAGCCCGAATTGAACAATTGGCCGTAGATCGAGGTATCGCGAAAGGTGTAGGCGTACTTCAGGTTTTGGAATATGCCTTCGACGGTGGTCAGGTCCCCGAGGACGGAAGCGCCCGTGTCGACGCCTGCATCGAAACCCGGCGCGAATGGATTGCACGAGGAGAAGAGGATCGCGGCCACAAAAATCAGAGGGAATCGTTTCTTCATTGCCCGAACGCCCCCTTGAGGTCGCTCCAGGTCACGTCCCCCTGATTGATGCTCAAATCGACCCAGCGCCGGATCACCCAATATCCCGTCCGGTCGATGCCAAGAAAAAACTGGGCGCGGCCCTGCGCCTGTTTCGGAATGGTTGCGAACGTGTGAGGGACGGTGAGCGTGTACGTGGCTTCGTACGTTGCGGAATCGGATGCGATCGTCTGGCGCTGGAGCGACGTAAACGTGAGCGACATGGTCGTTCCGGCTTGCAGCGAAGACTTCATCCGGTCGAAGTATTGCCGCTCGGACTGGAGGGTCCACGCGGAGAAGACCGAGGCATACTGTTGACGGGCGGACGGCGTCGGCTCAAAAGCGAATGGCTCCGGGGAAGTGGTGGAATCGGCAAGGCATTCGAGATAGTTGTCCGAATTCAGGTCGTTGAACGCCTCGATCATGTTCGTGAAGACGAGTGAGTCGATCGTCGGGGGAATGAACGTTGAGCTGACTTGCTCAGGGGGTTCTGGGTCCCTCGTCTTGAACAGTTCGCATCCGGTGGCGGCAAGAACGAGCGACGCGAGTCCGATATGCAGAAATCGGGCGGCGCGCCGGTCAGACGGCAATGCGTCCTTCAAGCGCTCGTGAAAGCGTCGCCTCATCGGCAAACTCCAGGTCCGACCCGACCGGGAGGCCGCGCGCGATCCGAGTCACTTTAACTTCCAGCGGCTTCAAGAGCTTTGAGAGATAGAGCGTTGTTGCCTCACCTTCGACGTTCGGATTCATCGCGAGGATGACCTCGTCGACATTTTTCCCCGAGAGCCGGTCGAGCAGTTCGCGGATCCGCAGGTCCTCCGGTCCAACGCCGTCCAGGGGCGACAACGCCCCGCCGAGGACGTGATACAGACCCCGGAATTCATTCGTTTTTTCGATCGCCAGGACGTCATTCGGCTCTTCCACCACGCAAAGGTACGAGCGCTCCCGTTTGGGGTTGGAACAGATGGGACAGGGGTCGGACTCGGTGATGTTGGAGCAAACCGAGCAATATCGGACCCGCTCCTTCACGTTTACGATCGCTTCGGAGAGAGCGTTCACTTCTTCGCGATTCATTTTGAGGACGTAGAGCGCAAGACGCTGTGCGGTCTTCCGTCCGATGCCGGGGAGCTGGGCAAAACGCTCCGCAAGCTGTTCGATCGACTCTGCAGTATAATGCATCTACATCCCCGGAAGGTTGAGGCCGGGAATATTTGGGATCATGTCGCCCGTGGCCTTCTGCATTTCTTCCTGCGCCATCGCCGCCGACCGTTCCATCGCCTGGTTGACTGCCGCTGCGATAAGGTCTTCGAGCATGTCCTTCTCTTCCGGCTTCACCACTTCGTTCTCGATCTCGATTTTGACGATTCGCTGCTTCCCGTTGACCGTCACCTTGACCATCCCTCCCCCCGATTCTCCGGTCACGGTTTTTCCTTCCAACATGCTTTGCACTTCGGCGATCCGTTCCTGCATCTTCTGCATCTGCTTCATCATCGACTGCATATTAAGAGGGCCGCCTTTGAACATGTCCGATACCCGTTGATGGAAAAATATTTCCGTCAATATAGGCCGAAATGGAGGGAAAGTCAACGCGACGAGAGCCGGCCGTTCGCTCCCCCCTTGGAGAAATCCGGATTCTGTTTATATTGGAATCGAGTTCGGCCGGATGAGATTATTTCGCCTCCTCCCGATTCTCCTCCATCGCCGTACTGCAGGAAAAACATTTGACCGATGACGGCATTTTCGGTCCGGCACCGAAACGTCAAAGGATCATCGCTTCGCCGGTGCGTGAAATTCTTCGGCTGGACGCCGGATGCACACGGAACGAGGTCGCGTCACGGAATTTGATGAGCAGAAGGATGGCAGCGAGATGAATAAACGGGAATTTCTGATCAAGATGGGAGTCGGAGGTTTTGGCCTCACGTTCGCCCGGTCTCTTCTCGGGCGCGCATTCGGCGGTGATGCCGCGCATGCGCAGAGCTCAAAAAACTGGGTCTGGATAACGGCCGGACAAGAGTTAAGTACGGACGGATGGAAGCAGTTGTTCGCTCACCTGCGCGCTTCCGGAATCGATGCGGTCATTCCGGAAGTCTACAACGGTCGGTTCGCCTTCTGGTCGAGCCCGACCCTTCCCGTCAAAACCCGGAGACTCGAGCAACTTCTTCCCCTGGCGAAGGCGGAGGGGTTGGAGGTTCACGCGTGGATGTGGTGCATGCCGTGCCTCATTGACGACATCCTGAAGAACCATGCCGATTGGTACAACGTGAACGCAAAGGGGGAATCGGCCGCGGACAAACCGGCATACGTCGACTATTACCGCTTTCTTGACCCTGCGCGGCCCGAGGTCCGCGAGTTTATCAAAGGAATCGTCGAAGAACTTGCGCAGTTCACGGACCTCGACGGGATACACCTCGACTATATCCGGCATCCCGACGCTATCTTGCCGAAGGGTTTATGGAAGAAATACGGCATCGTTCAAGACCGCGTTTATCCGCCGTACGATTACGGGTATACGGACTACAGCCGGAGGCAATTCAAGGAAAAATTCGGCGCGGATCCGATGGGGATGACAGATCCGGGGTTGGAAGCATCGTGGTTCCAGTACCGTCTGGACAGCGTCACGGACCTCGTGAACAAATTTCTCGTGCCCGCCGCTCGCGAAAAAGGAAAGAAGATCAGCGCGGCGGTCTTTCCCGGACCGACCCTTGCAAAGGTTATGGTCCGTCAGGATTGGGGACGATGGGATCTTGACGC
>DATJYV010000009.1:0-12928 GCA_035499415.1 Bacteroidota bacterium | reverse complement strand
CATCAAAAATCCCATCCGAAAAAGAACTGAGAGAAGAGGCCCGACTGGAACTTCGTGAGGTTATTCAATATCTGTTTACCGAAGTCGTAGCGGAGAACCAGCGCGCCGCCGAGGTTGAGCCGAACGCCGGCTCCGACGCTTCCCTCCGTTTCGATGTACTGCGTGTCCCACGCGCCGCCGAAGTCCGTGAACAGCGCGCCGCGAATCGAGCCGAACCCGATCCCTCCGAAGGGAAAACGAATGCCGAGCTGGTCGATGAAGGGAAACCGCAGCTCCTGGCTCGTGAGCCAAAGTTTCTCGCCGCGGATGGAGAAAAGGGGATACCCGCGGAGGTCCCAACTGCCGCCCATGAAGAATCGCCGCGCTTCCTTTCCGTCGTTGTAATACAGGTTGAAACGCGATGCGAAGGCGCTGCGGGTTGAAAGACGGAAGTATGTCCGATAGTCGGCCAGAATCGTGTAGTAGCTCACGTTGGAATACTGGATGTCGTTCGTGTAGGCGACCGTGAGCTTCATCCTGTTGCCGTCGAGGGGCCCGCTCGGACCCCACAGAGAGTTGTCCCAGATGTACGAGAGGGAATTCGAGAGCAGCAGAGCGCGGCGGGGTACCGGCGCGATATAGTTATCCTTGTCCGAATCGATTACTTCGATGCTCGATTCGACGCGTCGAAATGCCGAGAGAGGATAGCTGAGAGCAAAATATCCGCCGTAGGCCCGCTCATAGTAGAATTCGTCCGGGTCGGACAGGTCGTAGCGATTTCCCGCAAAACGGAATATGCCGTAGGAGTAGTTCGCCCGCTTGCCGAGCGAGATTTTCGAGATGGCGAAATTAAAGCTGTCGAGAATATCTTCCTTCGATTGCGCGGTATTATAGATGAGGAAGTAATACTGGTCGTTGCCGAGAACGTCGCTCATCGCCAGCGCCGCCCCTCCGGTTGTACCGAAAATGGGGTCCGTCGACACCTCGCTCTGTGCGATGTCGAGCGAATAGTCCTTCGCGTAGCGATACTGACTTACGGTCGTCTCGCTCTCCACACGTGCGGTTGTCCAGGGCGCGCCCGCCTTCGATCCGTCGAACGCGCTGACATCCTTCTCCGTGTTGTACCGCTCCGAGATGTCCACGACCTTCTTGATCTGGAAGCTGAATTTCTCGAATGCGGTGAAGATGAGTTCGTCTCCTTCAGCCCATGTTGGGTCAAAGGCCGCAGTCAGGAATTTGGTGATCTTTCGCATTGTCCGGTGGTTCGAAGAGTCCGTCGCGTTCATCATCCACACATTCTGGGCTCCTCCCTCGTCACACGTGAAAACGATTCGCTTCCCGTCGTGCGACCACGCCGGCGAATAGTAGTTCTGGTCCCCGAGCGTCAGGTACGAGATGTCAGACTTCTCAAGGTCGTACAGGAAAAGGTTGTACTTTCCCCCGGGGCCGTACGGCGTCCGGTCCGAGCTGAAAACGATGTACCTCCCGTCCGGCGACCAGGCAGGGTCGCGGTCGTCGTAAAAGTCGTTCGTGAGGCGCAGAAGCGATCGGTTCTCCAGGTTGTAGATGTAGAGGTCGTCTTCCCCGGATTTATCGATGGAGGAGAAGACGATGCGATTGCCGTCGGGGGACCAGGAAACCGATCCGATCCCCACGAGGTCCCGAAACCGCAGCGTTTCCGTCACCACTCCCCGACGGACGTCGTACAGATGCACCGCATCCGTTTCGCCGCTCTTCGTCACGAACGCGAGGATTCCTTTTTTCGAGATGTCCATCTTGCTCTGGAAGAGATGGAATGCCTCGAACTCATCCGACTTCTCCCCTTCGACGACAACGACCGGCTCCGACTTGGGCTTGTCGAGATCCAGGCGGTACACGTTCGTATATCCGGTATGATTCCCGATAAAGTACAAGTCCTTTTTCCCGTCGTTGTCGTAGAACAACGGTTTCGAGTTGAAGCCGACGTCGACGAGATTCTTCGCCGTGCCGCTCGGGAGGTCCTCCTCTGCCAGCGTCGGATAGTACTTCTTCTTGAGGGCATACACCCAATCGTCATCGAACTCTTTGTAGTTGCGTCCAACGGTCAGCTTCATGATCTCGCTGAACGAACCGGACCTCCAGAAATTCTCCATGAGCAGAAGGAGTTTTTCGTCGCCGTAACGCTCGCAGATGAACTGGCAAATGTTCTGCCCCTCTTTGTACATCAGAAAGGAGCCGTTGATTCGTTCCATCTCGGTCAGCGGGGCGAGATAACCGCTCACCACTGCATCGCGCATCACCATTTCCGCCTGCGTATCCCAGGTCGTCGACCAGTACTCGGCGAGACCTTCGGCAAACCACGAGGGGGGTGAATGGTCCTCCGGCTGCCGATGGTCGAGCATGATGCGGTTCAGTTTGCTGTACATGAAAACATGGACGAGCTCGTGACGAATGACGTGTTTGAACTGGGCAATCGACCCGTCCGCCGGGATCACGACCCGTCCTTTGAGGAATTCAAAGAAGCCCCCGACACCCTCGGGGATAAAACCCGGAGCCGTGTTCGTCTGCTCAAAGTGGATGTGCGAGCTGTAGAAGATGATCGGGACGCGGTGGTTGATATTATGGTTGAAGCGCTCCTCGAGGATCCTGTACGAGTCTTCGGCGAACGCAGCCCCGCGTTGTGCAAGGTCCGCCATTTCGGGATAGTAGTAGATCTCGAAGTGCTCCGTCTTCAATACCTGCCAGTCAAATTCGGTGTACTGAACTTTGTTCCGGCCAAAGTAGTCCAGTTGTGCCGAGGTCCTCTGGCACATACTTACGGAGAGTAAGATGAGAAGAGTGTTCCGAATCAAGCCCACGTACATATCCTCGACGAAGACGAGACCATCCCGCGCAGCGCCCGACGCACGAGGCGATTCAGACCTTCGACAACTCCGACTTGAGGAAGTTGATTACTTCCACCGGTTCAGGGTCGCGGTCGTTCAGAATCGCAAGGTACAAGCTAACCCAATCGCCAAAATGAATCAAGGAGAACATGCGGGCAAGGAGTGAATGCCCCTCGCTCCAAACTTCGGTAACCTCCTGCGCATACTTTGATATGATGCCCTTTGTGATCTCCTCCCTCAGGAGCACCCGCTTGTGCGTCCCCTTATCCCTCAGAAAGACCACTTGCATTTTTTTCATCAGCTCCGTCAGGACATTCCAGCCGACGAGCTCGTTGTGATTCATCTCGGGGAGGACGTGCCCGAAGGCGAGCTGTTTCGCGTTTTCCGCGATCTGACCCCGCCACCGCAGATTGACCGCATCGAGATGTTCCGACGTGGAGTAGATGATCGGGAGCGACCCATGGAGTTTCTGCGCGAGCGCGAGGGGTGCGTTGTCCGGCGAATTCACGTCGGCGAAAATCCCCGCTTTCTTCTTCAGCAGCAGGACGGTTTCGCGGATGTCCCGATTCTTCGGCCTGATGAAGCCGAGGCGGGAGAGCGCGATGAGCAGCGGAAAAAAAGAAAAACCGAGCGCGGCCCTCGGCGAGAGCCCGGGGGGAATCGTGATGAGCGGCTGTCGATGGCGCTTGGCCAGCTTCGCCGTTTCTCCGCCTGTCGTGATGCAAAGGACGGTCGCCTTCCGCTTCGTCGCGTCCCGATGTGCGGCAATCGTCTCCTCCGTGTTCCCGGAATAACTGGAAACGATCACCAGCGAGCGCTTGCCGACGAACTCCGGCAGGAAGTAGTGCCTGTTCACTACGAACGGAACGCCGGTCTCCTCCGCGACATACGACCGGAGAAGGTCTCCGCCAATGGCCGAGCCCCCGAGCCCGGTCATGACGATGTTGCGGACCTTGGAGACTTTTGGCGGGAGGTCGGCTTTCTGTCCGATGCGAACCGCCTCCTCAATCTGGAGCGGAAAATCGTGGATCCATTTGGCCATCCCTTTGGGGTCGCCGCGCTTGATGTCTTCTGGTGTCATGGAAGTGGAGTGAGAAGTGAGAGATGTGAAAAGGGTGATGACTCCGTTCGGCTGTCAGCGAAGAGCGCTCAATTCTCAGCTTCGAATCCCGGGCACGATGTTATCAATTCGAGCAGAGATGATCCCGCGCTCTTGCGCTCCCGGCTCATTCCGAGCGCGTCTCCGGCGCGAGGGGGATGTCGGGAAATTTTTGTTTCATGATTTTCCGGAGATACGTCTGAATCTGATCCTCCGTTTCCATCTTCAGGACTTTCTCGGCGAGGTGGGTCGCTTCCGTAAAATGAACGGAGCGTATGATTTTTTTGATCTCCGGCAGAGCGGCGGGGACAACGCTGAACTCCTCCAATCCGAGCCCCAGAAGGAGCATGGTGGCCTGGGGGTCGCCGGCCATTGCACCGCACATGCCGACGTGCGCCTTGCCGAGTTTTCCCCGCTCGATGATTCTCCGCAGAAAGCGGAGGACGGCAGGGTGGAATTCCTGATAGTGCTCGGAGACAATGTCGTTGGTTCGGTCCACGGCGAGGAGGTACTGGATCAAATCGTTGGTGCCGATGCTGAGAAACTGGAGCTCGCGCGCAAGGTGGTCCGCGATGACGGCCGCCGCCGGGACTTCGATCATCGCGCCGATGGGCAGTTCGTCGTGAAAGGGAATCTTCTTCGCGCGGAGCTGATCCTTCGCCTCCTGCAGGAGCTGCTTTGCGAGCCGCACTTCCTTGATGTTGGAGATCATCGGAAACATGATGCTGACATTTTTCCTCATGCTGGCCCGGAGGATCGCGCGGAGCTGGTCGAGGAAAATCCGGGGCTTGTCGAGCATGACGCGAATGCCGCGCCACCCCAGGAATGGGTTCTTTTCCGTCACCGAATGCATCATCATCTTGTCCCCGCCGACGTCGAACGTGCGGATGACGATGCTCTTGGGATACACGCCTTCGGCCAGAGTGTGATAGACGCGAAACTGCTCCTCTTCCGACGGGAAAACTTCGCGGCCGATCAGAAGCGTCTCCGAGCGGTAGAGGCCGATGCCGTCAGCCCCCTGCACGCGGAGGAATTCCAGCTCCTGCTCCAGCTCGATGTTCGCCGTGAGCCGCACGCGGTGCCCGTCCAGCGTCTCGGCAGGAAGGTCGCGAAGCGAGCTGAGGCGCCTCTCAAACTCCGAATATTCTTCCTTCTTCTCCTCGTACCGTCGGACGGCTTGGGGCGACGGATTGACCACGATGACGCCGTTGAATCCGTCGACGACGATGCGCCCCTCTTCCTGCGCGGCCGATGCGACCGTCGGGATGCCGACAACAGCGGGGATCTTCAGCGCACGTGCCAGAAGTGCCATGTGCGACGTCGCACCGCCTGCCTCCGTCGCGTACGCAAGCACTTCGTTGCGGCTGAGAATCATCGTGTCCGCCGCCCCGAGGATGTGCGAAACGACAATGTGGGGGCCTTCGAACTTCGAAACGAGCTTCTGCTCGTCCAGGTTCCGTAGTATCCTGTTGCGCACGTCTTCCAGATCTCCCGCCCGCTCCCGGGCGTACTCGTCTTTCGACGCGAGCATGACGCGATGATATTTTTCGATCTCATCCTGGACGACGTATTCGGAATTTTTCAGCTCTTTCCGGATACGTTTGTAGACGGCTTCAAACAACACCGCATCCTCGAGGATCATCAACTGCGCTTCGAAGATCTTCGCCTGTTTCTCACCCAGCTTATGCTCGGCGAAATCCAGGATCTTCTTCATCTCTTTCATCGACCTTGCGACAGCGCTTCGCAGACGATCGATCTCTTTCTCCACATCCGCGGCTTCAAGGATTCGCTCGAAGACGTGCGGCTGGTGCTTTCGGGCGATGAAGACTGCTCCAATGGCTATGCCGGGCGATGCCGGAATGCCGCGAAGGACAATTTCCTCTCCGGGCCGTCGAACCTCCGGCGGCGCTTTCGTCTCGAGCGTCTCTTCTTTGATCTTCATCCCAGTCCCATCCTCCCTGAATCCTCCCGCGTCTACGGTTCGTCGAAACCCCGGTCGAAGAGCGCCGTCATCTCCTGCGCCGCCGCCGATTCGTCCTGGCCGTCGAACCGCAGGAGGAGCTTCGACCCCTGCTCCGCCGCGAGGGTCATGACTCCGATGATGCTCTTGCCGTTGATCTCGATGCCGTCTTTTTCGATGATGAATTCCGACTGAAATTTTGCCGCAAGCTTCACGATGGCTGCGGCCGGTCGCGTGTGCACACCGGCCCGGTTCCTGATCGTCACTTCACGTTCGATCATGCTCAGAAGAACGCCGCCCGTCAGTACGTTCGGTGCAGGAGCATGTCCGTGAGCCATGCGAGCATCCCCCGTGCTTCCGTGGCCGGCAGACGGAGAATATCCTTCTGCGCGCCGCGAATATCCTCTGCGATCCGCTGCCGCGCCGACCTGATGGCTCCCGTTTCTTCGTATATGTTCCTGAACTCCTTCACCTCTCGTTTCGAAATCCCGCCGTTGCGGAATACCCGCGCAAGCTTCTGACGATCCCTCCCTTTCGCATTTTTCAACGCCATGAGCAGCAGGTAGGTTTTTTTGCCTTCGATCAGGTCGCTCCCGATCTTCTTCCCAAATTCCTCTTCGTCGGCCGTGATGTCCAGCAGGTCGTCCTGTACCTGGAACGCCCTTCCCGTCCGCTCCCCGAATCTCCGCAATGCCTTCAGGTGCTCCGGTTGCGCGTTCCCGATCAACCCTCCAATCTCCGTTGCCGCGGCAACCATCTTCCCCGTCTTCTTCTGGATCATCCGAAGATAATCCGCGACGCCGACGTTCGTATCGTCTTCAAACTCCTTATCGAACGCCTGCCCCTCGCAAACTTCCACCACGCCTTCGGTGAAGACCTTGCTGATCTCCCGGATCCTGGACGACGGCGTCCGGAGAAGGGCCCGATACGCGAGCGCGAGAAGAGCATCCCCCGCGAGGATCGCAACGTTGTTGTCCCATTTCTTGTGGACCGTCGGCCGGCCCCGACGCGACGGCGCGTGGTCCATGATGTCATCGTGGACGAGTGTGAAATTGTGGAGGATTTCGAGCGCCGCCCCGGCGTGGATGGCGTCTTCCTTTCCGCCGCCAACGGCCTCGCATGAAAGGAGCACCAGCAGGGGGCGAATGCGCTTCCCGCCGGCGGCGAGGATGTACCGCGCCGGCTCATACAATGTGCGCGGCTTCTGCTCGTCGACGAAGTTCGCAAGATACGTATCGATCGATTGCTTATATTCCGCGTACTGTCGCTCGTAATTCATGGACGCCCAATGAGCTGCTGCCTTCGAAGCTCGTCGATGGACCGTGATCCGGTGAGGAACATCGCGCCGCGAATTTGAAGGGCGATGCGGTCGACCCAGGCAATAAGTCCCTTCACTCCGCCACGTTCGAGCGCCTTGAGCGCCGGACGAGCTACTCCTGCGAGATCCGCTCCCAGAGCGATCGACTTTGCCACGTCCATACCGGACGAAATACCCCCCGAAGCAACGAGCACAAGCTCCGGGTGGGAGATTTTGAGGGAAGCCACCTGCAGGAGCGCATCCACCGTCGGAATTCCCCAGTCCCAGAAAACGTCGACATCGTCAGGAGACGGTCGGACCTGATGCCGGGTGCCGTTTCGTCCCGTCGCGGGTCCGCGGACGCCGTCACCGCGGCGAATGATCTCAACACCGGCCCAGCTTGTTCCCCCCGCTCCCGCAACATCAATCACGGCAACCCCTGCGTCGAGAAGCCGCCGGGCCACAGCTCCCGAAATTCCGGCGCCGATCTCCTTGACGATGATGGGAATGGGCATGTGACGCACCATCATCTCGATTCCCCGCAGGACGCCGCTGAATTCGGGGCTTCCCTCCGGTTGCAGAAATTCCTGTAGAGGGTTGAGATGCACCGCAAATCCGTCCGCGCGAATCAAGTCTGCGAGCTTTCTGATGGGGCTCACGTCGCGCAGGCGCGCAACCTCGGCGGCGCCGATGTTTCCGAACAGGGGGATCTCCGGCGCAACTTCGCGCGCAATCCGGTACGACTTGTGGAACGACGCGTCTTCCAACGCCTGCCGCTGGCTTCCGACCCCCATGGCGATGTTTCGGACCGCGCACGCTTCGGCCAGGCCGGCGTTGATCTTTGCCGCCTCGGCATAACCGCCTGTCATGCTCGATAGAATGAGCGGCAGGCCCACCGTCTTTCCCAGGAAAGCGGTTGAAGCAGAGACTTGAGAGAGATTTATTTCAGGAAGGGCGTTGTGGAGAAATTCCCAGCGTTCGAATCCCGGCGACTTTGTCCGGAACGAAACGTCCTTGCGGAGCGTGATTGCGACATGCTGCTCTTTGCGGGAAGATGTCCGTGTCGTTTTCATCTTTCATACGAGGAGTGATGAATGATAAAAAAAGAGCCGACGAGAAGCAACCTGACCAGGGAGAGTCCCCACTTCAGCCGGCTCCATCTTATTGCGGAAGCGTCACGCTGAACGTGCTTGCCCCGTGCATCGACACGGGATAACAGCATCTGACGCTCACGGACGCCGAACCTCGGCTAGAAGTTGATGCGCCCGCTTGCCTCTCACGACTGCCTGCGTCGGGCAGGACTCCGGTGCAAAGTCCGGGATGATGGTTGCTTGCAAATTGGACACTCCCCCGGACCATATCGGGTTGTTTGTCTGCCAATAGTTTTCTATCTTTTCAGTTGTCTGTTCACCAAGATCCCTATTCGATGCGCGCAATCATTCCGGTCGCGGGCGTGGGGAGCCGGCTGCGGCCCCATACGTACACCGTCCCCAAGGTCCTCCTGAACGTCGCTGGGAAGCCGATCATCGGCCATATCCTCGATAAGGTCATCGAGAACGGCTTCAACGAGGCCACGATCATCGTCGGATATCTCGGCGATATGATCAAGGAGTACGTTTCGAAGAATTATTCGATGAAGGTGGACTTCGTCGAGCAGGAGGAGCGGCTCGGGCTGGGGCACGCGATCTATCTTGCCCGGCACACGATCTCGCGGAGCCCGATCCTGATCATCCTCGGCGACACCATATTCGACTTCGACCTTCAGAAGATGGCGCAGGGCGAGCAATCGATGATCGGCGTAAAATCCGTCGAGGATCCCCGCCGCTTTGGCGTAGCCGAAACCACCGATGGGTTCATCTCCCGCCTCGTCGAAAAACCGGAAAACCCGAAGAGTAACCTCGCGGTCGTCGGCCTCTATTATATACGCCAGCCGCAGACGCTGGTCGAATGCCTCAAGGAGCTCATCAAGAGCAACACGCGGACGAAGGGAGAGTATCAGCTCACCGACGCATTGCAAATGCTCCTGGAACGGGGCGAGAAGATGAAGACGTTCCCGGTCGACGGCTGGTACGACTGCGGGAAACCCGAGACGCTCCTGGAGACCAACCGCCATCTTCTGGACAAACTCGCACCCCCCCGGCCGATTCCGGGAGTCGTTGTCCGGCTCCCGTCATTTATTGCGCCGCAGGCCGAGGTGCACAACGCCGTCATCGGTCCGTATGCGACCGTCGCGGAAGGAGCCGTCGTCGAGGGCTCGGTCATCCGGAATTCCATCATCAGCGAAGGGGCGCGCGTGACCGACGCGATCCTTTACGATTCGATCGTCGGCAGCAACGCAACTGTCCGGGGCGCTTCCAACCGCATCAACGTCGGAGATTCCTCCGAACTCGAGTTTACGTAAGCCCGGCCTGTTCAATACGCAGCAACCCTTTTCGTCCATCGAAGGAGCATCCATGAGACATCTTTTCACATCCGAGTCTGTTTCCGAAGGACATCCGGATAAAGTCTGCGACCAGATTTCAGACGCCATTCTCGACGCCATCCTCGAGCAGGACAAGATGTCGCGCGTCGCGTGCGAGGCCTTCGTCACCACCGGCCTCGCGCTTGTCGGCGGCGAGATCACAACACAGGCATACATTGAGGTGCAGGAAGTCGTTCGCCAGGTGATCACGGACATCGGATATACCAAGGCGGGAGTCGGGTTCGATGCGGAGTCGTGTTCGGTCATATCGGCCATCCACTCGCAGTCGCGGGACATTGCCCAGGGCGTCGATACCGGCGGGGCGGGCGACCAGGGGATGATGTTCGGCTATGCGTGCCACGAAACGCCGGAGTTCATGCCGATGCCGATCATGTACGCCCACAAGCTTGTGCAGAAACTCGCGGAAGTGCGGAAGCGGCAAAACGGTCTCATGCCGTACCTCCGGCCCGACGGAAAGTCGCAGGTCACCGTCGAGTACGACGGGCGAAAACCGATTCGGGTTGATTCCGTAGTGATCTCGACCCAGCACGACCCGAGCACGACACAAAAGCGCATTCGGGAGGATGTAATCGAACACATCGTCAGGTCGGTCATCCCTACGGAAATGCTGGACAATCGGACCAAATATTACGTGAATCCGACGGGACGGTTTGAAATCGGAGGCCCGCACGGCGACAGCGGCCTGACCGGTAGAAAAATCATCGTCGACACGTACGGCGGACGGGCGCCGCACGGCGGCGGTTCCTTTTCAGGAAAGGATCCGACAAAAGTCGACCGGAGCGCAGCGTATGCCACGCGGCATTTGGCAAAAAATATCGTCGCGGCCGGACTTGCGTCCGAGTGTCAGATTCAGGTCGCCTATGCCATCGGCGTCGCGGAGCCGGTCTCGATCATGGTTCAGACCTTCGGCACGGGAACGGTACCCGACCAGAAGATCGCCGAGGCGATTAAGAACAATGTTGATTTGACTCCCCGGGGAATTATTAAACGGCTCGACCTCCGGCGACCAATCTACCGGAAAACTGCCGCCTACGGACACTTTGGGAGAAGCGAACGGGAATTCACCTGGGAAAAACTCGACCTCGTGAAGACGTTCCAGAAGAGCATCCGGTAGAGAGATTTCCGAATTCCGATTTTGAAGGGGATGATTGAAGAGTTTCAAGTTTCTCGGCCAGAAGCGGATACGCCGGAGGACGAAGCAGAGTTTCCCGTCCCGCGTAACGATTCATAAGCTCCGAGATATCGGCCGGGATTTCAGTATTTCGAATTGATTTCTTATTCGATGCCCGGGATTTGATCTTTGTTCGGTATTTGGTTCTTGGAATTTGACTGATGTCGGGAACGCTCCATCCAATTCCTTCACTGGCAGTACATCGCGCACAGCTCAAAACCCGTTACTCAACACTCACGAATTAACCAATTTATCAATCAACTAATCATTTTTTCCGAATGAACGAGAAATCAGGAATTTATAAAGTCAAAGACCTCTCCCTCTCCAAAGCCGGAGCGATGCGCATCGAGTGGGCGGAATCGCGCATGCCGGTGTTGATGGCTCTTCGCGAGCAATACCGTCGCTCCAAGCCGCTCAAGGGATTCCGGATTGCCGGATGCCTTCACGTCACCAAGGAGACCGCGGTGCTCGTGAAGACATTTGTCGAGGCGGGAGCCGACGTCAGCTGGAGCGGCTGCAATCCCCTCTCAACGCAAGACGATGTCGCCGCCGCGCTTGCGGCAGACGGGACCTCGATCTACGCATGGCACGGAATGAACGTGAACGATTTCTACTGGTGTATCGATGAGACGCTCAAGTTCAAGCCAAACCTCACGCTCGACGACGGAGCGGACCTCATTTTCACGGTGCATAATAAGCATCAGGAGCTCATTCCGGAAATAATCGGCGGAACGGAGGAGACGACCACCGGCGTCCACCGACTTCGAGCAATGGCAAAAGCCGGTGCGCTGAAGTATCCCGTCGTTGCGGTGAACGATGCGGAAACCAAGTGGGACTTCGACAATGTCTACGGCACAGGCCAATCCACGCTCGACGGAATCCTGAGGGCGACGAGCGTTCTCCTTGCGGGCAAGAACATCGTCGTGGCGGGTTTCGGACATTGCGGCCGGGGCGTGGCACTTCGCGCAAAGGGTCTGGGAGCCAATGTCATTGTGACGGAAGTAAAGCCCACGGCAGCGCTCAAGGCGACGCTCGAGGGTTTTCGGGTGATGGCGATGGATGACGCCGCGAAAATTGGAGATGTCTTCATCACGGCGACGGGAGTGAAGGATGTGATCATCGACCGGCATTTCAGGGTAATGAAGGACGGAGCAATCGTCTGCAACACCGGGCACTATGATTGTGAAGTGAATCTCAAACATCTTGAGACGATGAAGAAGCGAGTCCGCGAAGTTCGCGCGGATAACGAGGAATACACGTTGAAAGACGGAAGGAAGATTTTCGTGCTGGCCAAGGGAAGACTGGTGAACCTTGCCGCGGCCGAGGGGCATCCCTCGGAGGTCATGGACATGTCCTTCGCCAACCAATTCATGTCCCAGCTTCGTCTTGCGGAACTTCACCGGAAGGGGCAGAAGCTGGAGAACAAGGTGTATGACATTCCGCCGGAGCAGGACCAGGAGATCGCCGCGTTGAAGTTGAAAACGATGGGCTATCGGATCGATTCGTTGACGAGGGAGCAGGTGAAGTACCAGTCGGATTTTTCCGCAGGCACCTGATGTCGTTTGCGATTCCCTTAACTTCAGGAGCCATCTCAAAACCGGAGCTCGACATGAAAAAAATCCTTATTTCCGTCCCCCTCATTTTATCAACATTTCTTGTTTCTTTTTCCCAGCCCCTCCACTATCCCGCCACGAAGAAAGTCAACCAGGTCGACGACTACTTTGGGACGAAGGTGGCAGACCCGTATCGCTGGCTCGAGGACGACACCTCGGCAGCGGTCGCCGAATGGGTCAGGGAAGAAAATGCCGTGACGGCGTCGTACTTCGACAGGATCCCGTTTCGCTCGCAGGTGAAAGAACGGCTGCAAAAGATTTATGATTATCCGAAGTATTCCGCGCCGTCAAAACACGGCGACTACTACATCTTTGGAAAGAACGAAGGGTTGCAGAATCAACCGGTCCTCTACGTTCAGCACGGGTTGGATGGTCCGCCGCAGGTGCTGATAGACCCGAACAAACTTTCGGAAGATGGAACGACGCGCCTCGCGGGGGTGTCAGTCTCGAATGACAACAAGTA
>DATJYV010000008.1:0-27291 GCA_035499415.1 Bacteroidota bacterium | reverse complement strand
ACTGGCCGCGGAGGTTGGATCTTATTACGGCCGATCCGAATCAAAGAACTGTTCGAGGAGGTTTAGAAGCTGATTGATGCGTCTGTCGACCTCGCGAGCGCTGTCGGGAGGGAGTTCCCCAAAACCGCGCATCCCTCTTGATGTGCTGTTCCGGAGGATGGTCCACAGATAGGCGGTGCTCGACTGAACAATCTGCTTCTCCGTGGATTCTTTCTGGTCGAGTCCAAAATCCCTCACCAATTCCTCATTCGCTAGACGCATCGCTGCTACTGTTCGCAGAAACCGGTCCCTATCCTCGTTGCTGTACGTAACCTTGACGCGAGAGGTCAATTTCTCCCTTCCCTGTCTCCCCAATACGCTCTCTAATTCGTCAAGTGCGTTCTCAACCAACTGTGCCGTCGCCGAAAGGCTACGGCGGTGGTTTGGGGGAAGGTTGATACGACCACTCATTGAATCTCCTGAGCGCGCTGCTGGAGATCTCGCAAGCGGGTCATACGGTCGCGCAGCTGTTGGATTATCGGCTCCGAGTTTTCCGTGTCCCGGTCCCGGCGTGCACGGGTTCGACTCAGGATTGAGCGTGTTTGATCGATCACCGTGTCGATGGTTTGGTCAAGCTGCGCGTGAAACTGACGAAATAATTCCTGGAGGCGATACGCGTATTCGTAGCGAAGTGTTCCGGCGTACTGGTCAATCCTTTCCTGTAACCGTCCACTCAGGCGATTCCACAACATCCGATTACGGATGGAGAGCGGAAGGACACGAGCAAACCAAGGCAGGATGTCGAATTCGAGAAATAACCCATCCTCCTGGATGCGAAACGAGATTTGTTCGGGCCACCGGAGTTGCTCAATCGACGGTTGGGGGAGAGGGCTGGTACCGAGGAGCTCGGCGGAGAGCTTCTGAATCCCATCCATCGAATCGTTGAAATGCTGCACGTACTTTCCGGAGATGACTCTGAATCGCCGGACAATCTCCGGCTCGATCCGGTCACGCCATCGATTGAAGTCGCGTCTCAATTCATCCCCGAGAAACTCCTCCTGTGCCCTGAGAACATCGTGAACGGACGTCCCCGAAGATTCCTGGGCTTCGCGGAAAGCATGGCTGCCGAGCGAAGAATTCTCCTCTCGGGAGAATCGTTGCGCCTCATCCGCGATCCACGATTCGAGCGATTTCTCCTCGCCGGTCAGCAAGTACTCGAACGCCGTCCGGTCCCGGAGTAAGCGGTCGATGTGAATCTCAAACTGATCGATCTTCGACTTGAGTTCGGAGAGCGGCATTTGATTTGCATTTAATTCCAGTTCGGCCTCGAACCGCGCCCCTGTCAGGAAATCAAAGGTTCGACGAACGGCCCCATCCAGGAGGAATCCTTTATTCCTAAGGCGTCGAATATCGGAGAGAGCCGACTCCACGTCTTCGATACCGCTCTGCCTGACCAATTCCCTGTTCCCGGTCAGACGACCCTTGAGCGCGAGCAGAGCCGACAGCGCCACCACATTCAAGCCGGCGTCGTCGCGACTCCACCCAACGACTTCTCTCGTGAATTGCAAAATCTCATCCCTTTGCGATGGTGATAGAAGGTCGGTTTTGTTCAGGATAATTCGTATCTCGCGGGTGTGTTTCCGGATGTCGTGCAGAAGCATATTCTCGGCCTGCGTGATCGGGGGATCTGCCGAAACAACGAGAATGGCGGCGTCGATTCGCGGGACGAACTCAACTGACACTTGCGTATTGTGTTCGTGAATCGAACCGATGCCCGGGGTGTCGACAAGCACCATTCCTTCCCGAAGGATCTCCGCCGGGTGGGTAATTTCAACCTGGCGAACCCGCTTCGCATTTCGGGGGTTTTTTTCTTCCGAGACGTATCCATCGAGAGCGGAAGGGATAATCTCCGCCTTCGTGTCATCTGCCAGGTGAACGACCACCCGCTTCTCTGCACCGTATCGTATGAGTGTCACGGCCGATGTGACGGGGAGAATTCCCACCGGGAGCAATTCTTCTCCCAGCACGGCGTTCAAGAACGTCGTCTTCCCACGTTTGAACTGGCCAAACACTGCAATGTAGAATTGATTCTCCGCAATCTTGTGGAGTTCCTCATCGATCCGACGAACGAGCGACGGGGAAGCGCTTGCATCGATGATGGTCTGAAGCTCCCGTAGGGTCGATGCCAACTCCTCTGAGCGGGACACGCTGGGGGTCACGTCCAACGGTCGATCTCTCCTCTGCGGTTCCATGTCTAAGCCGTTGCCATCTTATTTGGGCGGCCTACTTGTTGAAGAGGCAGAATGCGAGGATGGCGGAGGAGACGAGCGTGAGCGCCGCGAAAAAAAGGAATGTTGCCCATGCCGACTGAAGAGATTCCATCGCTGCCCTGTTCTTGTCCTCGAAGTGCTTCTCGTATTCGTTTTGCGTGATGACGTATGTCATCAGGGAGGCTAGAATTCCAAACACGCCGCCGATAATGAGAAGGACCACAAATAGATGCAGCCGCATACGATCTCCGTCGATTCGAATGTCATGCGATGTCCTTCGTTCCTCTGGCTTTCGGTAAAGCAGGATCTTGCCCGTATCGGCTCTGATGAGGAAGGAACGGGCAAAGCGTTAGTCGAATCGTTACCACCTTCCAGGGTGCATCCGCCGCTACCTGTCGACCTTAACCTGCAATATCGACATTTGAGAATGCGATCAAGTGGGCATGAAATGAAAAACTCCTGCCACATCCACTCGAAGAGTTTCCGTGTAGGAGTCATTAGTCACGCGACGTGTGACGTCTTCGGCGAACTCCATCGCCGCATACAATTTACCCAATCGCCGTCAGAAAGTCAAGACTTGCTCTCCACCTCGACATGCGAACGGACGATGAGCCGCTTGCCCGCCATTTGTTTCAGGCGCGCCAACACCCGCGCGATGTTCTCATCCGTGTCGATGAATTCAATGACGAGGGGCAATTTTCCTCCGGCATCCACGAGAGACGTCGTCTCCACGCTTCCACCTCCGGTAAATCCGGCAATGGCGTGCAGGACCGTTCCACCCGCTATCCCTTCGTCGTGAAGCATTCGCAGGATTTCGAGGTGCAGCGGCCGCTTGTGCCATTTGTCGGCCTCGTTTATGTAAACGGAAATCCTGGAAGTCCGGTCGCTCATATTAGAGGGCCCTTGCAACGGCCGCACCTGCGAGGACTGCCGCAAGTGATGCAATATTGTTTGCGACAAAATTTCCGGCGGCAAGGCCGTAGTGGCCCTGCTCGATGAGACGAAAGGTTTCAAAGCTGTAGCTGGAAAAGGTCGTGTACGCTCCGCAGAAACCGACGGCGATCAAGGCCCGCCATCGCGCGTCAGCGAGCACGCGCTCGGATGTCCACACAAGAAAGAGCCCGATGATGAAACTCCCTGACACATTAATAATGAGAGTTCCATAGGGCAGAGATGCGGATAAATATCTTGCTGCTGCCTTGCTCACCGCAAACCGCAGATTTGCACCGACGACGGCCCCCGAAGCGATCAAAAGAACGTCATTCATGATTGTCCTGGTGATCTTGAGGATCCAGGGTTGGGTGGAACTTCTCCTGGAGTCGGCTGCGCTCATACCAGTTCACGAAAACGGCGCATTCACTCACCATCATATGTATCCCCCCTCTTCAAACGCAGCCATTTTCGCTGAAGGTGATCCTTGATATCGTAGGTGTAGAGGAGCCGCACTTCGACGGTTCTGCTTAAAGGCGGTGTCATAGGGTCGATCGGGACCTTCGTCTTCCCGCTCGTATTGGCCACCTTCCGAAGATGCGCATCGATCTGTTTCTCTGTGTAGAAGACCGTGTTGCAGTGACGGCATCGAAACTGACGTCCGCTCACCTGTTCGATAGCGAATGGGACTCCGTGTCTCCTGCGAAACTTAGCATGAATGATCGGCAGCATTCTCATCTCCCTTTTTGGTCGGTCTTCAATCGAAGGCTGCTGAGGAAGTGCGAAGAATTCTGAGAAGCCCGTCGAATTTGCTCGTTGCTCATTTCCCTTCAGGGCCGAGGCCAGACTCGGTCAAGAGAATTCTTACGAACGCAAAAGAGCGGCCCCAAGACGCTTAAAACAATAAACTCCCAACACATCCACTTTAGAAGTTTCCGTGTAGGAGTCATCGATCTCTATTACATCGAGATAATTATCGGGCCAAGCCCTCGGCGAACTCCATCGCCAATTCGAAGATACCAAAAAGAGATGAGAAACAAACGAGTTCGATTGCGCTTAGATGGGGAACCGGAGGTGAATGACGAGTGGAACAGGGGAGACCGACAGCGTTTGTTCCTTCTGCCCCGTGTGATGCAATACTATCGAGCGGCCGATGATGCCCCCGATCGCGGACCCGAGGAAAACATCCGAAGCCCAGTGCTGGTCGTGATAGACACGCGAAATCGCCGTGACTCCCGCAAGCGTGTAGAGCCCGGCAGAGACCCAGTCGTCATGGATTCGCGCAGCAAGGACGGATGAAACGGCGAAGGCCACGGTAGCGTGTCCGGAAGGAAAAGATGCCCGGTCATCGGAAAACTGCAGGAACTTGAAGTCGCCCGCCCCCTCGTCAGTGTACGGCCGGCTTCGGCCAAAGAGGAATTTCAACGACGTCGTCACGATGCCCGCAAATGCCAAGGATTCAAGCACTTCCCGTCCGGTCATTCGCGTCTCATCGGATTCTCCCACGAGTCCGCCGGCGTAGATACCTGCGCCGATCAGGATTGCCGGAACGACGGAGCCGTAAAGTTGGCCGACATTCATAACGGCATCTTGCGCGGGCCCGTGTTGTTGACGGAAGAAGGTCCGCACGGACTCGTCTAAAGGCATGACCGCCGCGACGCCGCCACCGACCGCGGCGACGGTCAACCAATCATCCTGAGAAAAATGGGCCGGCGAACCGAAAATGATCCCCGCATCACGTCCGCAATCCGTTATGTCATCACGAAGAATTGTTCCCGTGGAACGCTGTCCGTCCGCCGGCGATGCGGCCAGCGTTGATGCAAGGGCAAGCAGAAGGGGGAATTTGTTCATTCGTTGCATTCAGGAAAGCCAGCCCTGAGCTTTATACCAATTCAGCGCTTCGTACAAGCCCTCGTCAACGGAGATCTGCGGCGTGAATCCGACCATCCGGAGGAGTTTGGACGAGTCGCAGACCCAATGCGGCTGCGTAAGATCACGCGCTTTGTCCACACTGAGGACCGCGGGGCGAGGACCGATGAAGGATAGCGCCTCGACGAGTCCGGCAACGCCAAACAGGAGCGCCTTGGGAAATCGAAGGGGCGTCGTGCGCTTGCCCGAAAGGACGGCGATTCGGGAGATAATGGAGTGGAGCGTGTACGAAACGATATTTGCCGCGAAATAGGTTTTTCCCGCCGTCCTTGGCGACTTTGCTGCGGCAATAAGCCCGCGCGCAAGATCGCGGACGTGGATCAGACTGATGCTCTTTCCTTTGTCGCCGAAGATTGGCTCTATGCCGAAGCCCACCCACCGAAACATCTCGAATGTGTCCCGGTCTCGCGAACCGTACACGGTGGGAGGCCGAACGATGACAATCGGGATCTTGTTAAAGAACTGTGCGCACGCGTGCTCAGCCTGCATTTTTGAGACACCGTAAGCCGTGATCGGATGGTTGGGGGTATCCTCGTCCACGGGCGACCCGTCGCGACTCGGCCCGCAGGCGGTCAGACTGCTGACGAAGCAGAATTTTTTCAGCCGGGGAGCCGAGACACACGCACGGAGCAGGTTTTCAGTTGTCAGGACGTTTCCGCGATGGTACGACCGCGGCGACTTTGCCTTTGTCACTCCTGCGACGTGGAAGACGTAGTGCGCATCCTTCACATGCGGCAGAAGATCTTCGGAAGATGTGAGGTGGGACTCGACGATTTCGACGGGGAGCCCGCGAAGCCAGCCGATGTCTTTTCGGCCGGGACGAATGAGGCAGCGAACCGAAAAACCTTCTGCGAGGAGCGACTCGACGGTATGACTCCCGATGAACCCGGTTCCGCCGGTCACGATGGCGAGTTCGATGCCGTTGCTCCTTCGATGCTGGGGCTGATTCGTTGACTTTCGGGCCTTATTAAAGTATATTTAAAAAAGTTCTGACAAGCAAAGAAGCGGGGATTGTTCCTGTGCTGGAGAAACATCCTGTTCGAAGGAGCCGCGTTGGACCTGTTCGACAAGTGCCGTTCGTTCACACGTGCCGACGAGACGAAGGCGATGGGGTACTACCCGTACTTCCACGCGATCGAAGAAAATGAAGGCCCAGTGGTCACGATCGAGGGGCACAAGGTCATCATGGCGGGTTCGAACAACTACCTCGGACTCACCGCTCATCCCAAAGTCAAAGAAGCCGCGCTGAAAGCCGTCCAGAAGTACGGGACCGGCTGCTCGGGCTCTCGTTATCTGACCGGAACGCTCGACCTCCACGTCAAGTTGGAACAGCGCCTTGCGAAGTTTTTCGGCAAGGAAGATTGCCTGCTGTACAGCACCGGCTACCAGACCGCACAAGGAATCATCCCGACGCTTGTGCAGCGAGGCGAGTACGTGGTGTCGGACAAAGATAACCACGCCTGCATCGTCGCCGGAAACCTCATCGCGGCCGGCGCCGCGTCGTACGTTGCCGATGGAAACCAGGGCGTTGTCCGATACAAACACAACGACATGAAACACCTCGAATCGGTGATTTCGCGTCTGCCGCTCGAGTCTCCGAAGCTCATCGTGTCCGACGGCGTGTTCAGCACCTCCGGGGAAATCGTCGACCTCCCGAACATGGTTCGGGTCGCCAGAAAATACAATGCCCGGGTCATGGTGGACGATGCACACGCGGTTGGCGTCATCGGAAAAGGGGGACGGGGAACCGCCAGCCATTACGGCCTCGAAAAGGAGACCGACATGACGATGGGGACGTTCAGCAAGACATTTGCTTCGCTCGGCGGATTCGTGGTGGCAGACAGGAGCGTCATTAACTACCTGAAACATCACGCTCCGGCTTTGATTTTCAGTGCGAGCCCCACGCCCCCATCGGTGGCCGCAGCCCTCGCCGCTCTCGACGTTCTCGAGCAGGAACCGCAGAGGATCGACCGCCTGATGGCAAACGCCCGAAAAATGCGGGCCGGATTCAAGGCGATGGGGTACAACGTCGGCGAGCACGATTCGGCGGTCGTCCCGGTGATCATCGGCGATACCGAGAAGGTTCTCATCATGTGGAAGCATCTTTTTGAAGCAGGCGTATTCGTGAACGCGTTCATTCGCCCGGGCGTCCCGCCGGGAATGGAGATGCTCCGCACAAGCTACATGGCCACGCATGAAGACGAGCATCTCAACAAGATTCTCGATATCTTCTCAACGGTCGGGAAGAAATTCGGCGTCATCCGGTAGCCGGAAGGTCTTCGAGACGCCCGCCCAACGCCGACCGACAGCAAGTACGAAGATTCCCGCTCCCGGCCGTCATATCACTCCAACCCCATGAGCGCCATCACCGTCCGTCCCGTCCAGTCCAAGGGTGACACCACCCGGTTTATCAAGTTCCTCTGGAAAGTGTATGAGAACAGCCCTTACTGGGTGCCTCCGCTTCTCATGGACCGGCGGAAATTGATGGATACAAGGAAGAATCCGTTTTACAAGCATGCCGCAGCGGAATTCTTTATTGCGGAGCGTGATGGTGAGATGGTGGGACGGATCGCCGCCATTGTCAACGAGAACCATAACAAGGAACACGGAGACAAGGTCGGCTTTTTCGGTTTCTTCGAGTCGGTCGATGATGCCGAAGTGGCGGGGGCCTTGCTCAACAAGGCGAAGGAATTCCTTCGGTCGAAAGGCATGTCTGTCATGCGAGGGCCGGCAAATCCCTCCGTGAATGACGAGTACGGACTCTTGGTCGACGGCTTCGATTTTTATCCGGCGGTCCTCATGACCTACAACCCGCCGTATTATGCGAAGCTCCTGGAGGGGTTCGGCCTCAGGAAGGCGAAGGACCTCTACGCGTACGGAATGACGCAGGACACGGTGGGTGCCGAGCGGCTGGAGCGGGCTAATCGAATCGTGCGCGAGCGGCACCAGCTTGAGTTCCGGACTCTCGATATGAAGAACTTCGACAGGGATGTCGGCCTCATAAAAGAAATATTCAACAAGGCGTGGGCGAAGAACTGGGGTGCGGTGCCCATGACGAACGACGAAATCGACGCCATGGCAAAGGATTTGAAACCGATCGTTGTGCCGGACCTTGTCATCTTTGCCGAGACCAAAGGGAAGACGGTCGGATTCGCGTTGTCGCTTCCCGATATCAACCGCGCACTGAGGTTCAACAAAAAGGGGCGACTCCTTCCCGGCCTTTTCTACCTGACGACAAAGAAAAAAGAAATCCGCGGCGTGCGCGTCATCGTGCTGGGTGTTCTTCCGGAATATCTGAATTCCGGCGCGCCGGGAGTCTTGTTTTACGAAACACAGGTGCGGGCGAAAAAGCTTGGCTACGAGTACGGAGAGGCGAGCTGGATCCTCGAAGATAATCTCCGGATGACGCGGGCGGCTGAGAAGATGAACGGCCGGATCGAAAAAACCTATCGCATTTATGATATCCCCATCGCTTAATCCCCCGATTCCCTCGCGGGGAGGAGTCTGACATTATGCCGGTTCGCCCTGTCGACAAAATATGGATGAATGGAAAGCTCGTCCCGTGGAAAGACGCGACGATCCACGTGTTGTCGCACGTGGTCCACTATGGGTCGAGCTGGTTCGAAGGCATCCGATGCTACGATACGAAAAAAGGGTCGGCCATTTTCCGGCTCGATGCACACCTCCGGCGCCTGTACGATTCGACCAAGATCTACCGCGTCGAGATTCCCTATACGAAACAGCAGCTCGAAGACGCGATCAAAGCGACGATCAAAGAAAATAAGATGAAGTCGTGCTACATCCGTCCGATCGTTTACAGGGGGTATGGTGAGCTCGGCGTCAATCCGCTCGGCTGCCCCATCGACGTCTCGATTGGCGTTTGGGAATGGGGAGCGTACCTCGGTCCGGACGCCCTCGAGCGAGGCATCGATGTGTGCGTCTCCTCGTGGCAACGTCCCGCCCCCAACACCATTCCGACGATCGCAAAATCCGGCGGCAATTACCTGAACTCCCAGCTCATCAAGCTGGAAGCCCTCGCAGGGGGATACGTCGAAGGGATCGCTCTCGACTCATTCGGGATGGTGAGCGAAGGAAGCGGCGAGAACATATTTCTCGTCCGCGAAAAGACTCTCATCACCCCTCCCATCTCCGCGGCGCTCCTGCCGGGGGTGACGCGCTCATCGGTAATCGCTCTTGCGCGCGAGCTCGGGTTCGGTGTCGTCGAAATGTCGATTCCCCGCGAAATGCTTTTTACCGTGGAGGAGGTTTTCTTTACCGGGACTGCGGCGGAAATTACGCCGGTGCGATCGATCGACCGGATCGAGGTCGGAGAAGGCAAACCCGGGCCGGTGACGAAGGCGATTCAGTCTGCGTTCTTTGACGTCATCAAAGCCGGGAACGACCGGTATGGCTGGCTGAATTTTGTTTAACGCGGTCTGTTGAAGTCGGGGAACAGCGCATGGCGATTCCGAAAGTCGTGAGTCAGAACGCACTCTGGAAGAACATCTTCTCCGAGCGGGTCGTCCGGGAGGGGTCGACCGAGTATCTCCTGAGCAAAGTTTCCGCCTTCGCGAGTCTCACTCCCCGGGAGCTGAAGGAAGTTGCCGCCATCGTCCATAAGCGGCAGTACCGAACGGGGGAGCCGGTATTTTATCAGGGTGATCCGGGGCTCGGCATGTACATCATTCAGGAAGGGGAGGTTTCGATCACGATTTCGGGAAAGGATGGAGCGGAGGGCGAGCTGGCGATTCTGACTGAAGGAGATTTCTTCGGAGAGCTGGCTCTTATCGATGAATCGCCCCGTTCCGCGAACGCCATCTGCAAGTCGGAGTGCCTCCTGATCGGCTTCTTCCGTCCCGACCTGTTCGAGCTGATCGAAAAAAAGAGCTCCTTGGGAATCAAGATTGTCCTGAAGCTTGCTGAAATTGTTGCGGAGCGGCTGAGAAAAACGGATAAAGAACTATCCAAGACCAAGAATCAGCTCGAGCGTCTGCAGGAAGAAAGGGACGACCATGGCACGAAAGAGTCTCAGGAAGCCGAGAAGGGAACCCGGTCCAAGAGTTAGGAGTTCATCGAGTCGCCGGTCGAGGATAACGCTTCGCCAGATCCTCGTACCCATCGATTTTTCGGTCCACTCGAAAAACGCCCTCAAGTACGCGATACCGTTTGCGGAACAGTTTGGCGCATCGATCGACCTGATCTACGTGGTCGAGCCGACGGTTTATCCCGCGGACTTCAGCTTCGGTCAGATCGGATTTCCGAATGTTGAAGAGGAGCTGAGGAACAGGGGGGCGGAGGAGCTGGAATCGCTGGCGAAGCGCGAGATCGGTGCGCGGCTCAAATCACGAAGGGTCGTGCGGACGGGCAAGCCGTTCTACGAGATCAATCAGTATGCCGATGAAGAGAAGATCGACCTCATTGTGATTGCCACGCACGGTCACTCGGGAGTAGAGCAGCTGCTGTTCGGAAGCACGGCGGAGAAGGTGGTGCGTCGCGCACCGTGCCCCGTGTTGGTCGTAAGGTCGGGCGAGCGCGAGTTCGTTCGGTCTGCGTAGACCCGTAGCAGCGGAATCCTATCGGGTCCGGTCGGTAACGAACCCGACAAAAAGTCCCAGCGCCTCCCGGGCGTCCGACGGTGGCATCTCGCTCAGAATCCCCCGGGCAGCAGATGCGTACTGCATCGCGCGCCGGAGTGCGTAGTCGATGCCTCCCGCCGCTGCGACATACGCGACCACCCATTCGACATCCTTCCGCTTTGCACCATTCCGAATGATGCGGAGTGCCCTCTTCGCATCCGCGCGATCCCCCCGCTCTAACGCGTAGATCAGCGGCAGCGTCAATTTCTTCTCTTTCATATCGACCCCCGTCGGCTTGCCGATGATGCTGCGCCTTCCGAGGTAGTCGAGCACGTCGTCGCGGATCTGGAACGCAAGCCCCACGTTTTCGCCGAAATCCTTCATGGCTTTCTGCAGTGCCGGATCCTCCGTTGCGCTTGCGGCGCCGATTTCCGTGCAGGCGGAGAAAAGCGAGGCCGTCTTGTCGCTGATGATGCGGACATAGGTCTCTTCGTCGAGGTCGAGGCGGCGGCTCCGCTGGATTTGGAGCAGCTCGCCTTCGCTCATCCTTTTCACGGCGTTCGATGTAAAGCGAAGGAAGTCGTGGTCCCCGTGCTCAAGCGCAAGGAGGAGGCCCCGGGAAAGCAAGTAGTCTCCCATCAGCACGGCGACCTTGTTTTTCCAAACCGCATTGATGGAAGCAAGGCCCCGCCTCGTGTCGGCATCATCCACCACATCGTCGTGCACGAGCGTCGCGGTGTGGAGAATTTCGACGAGCGTTGCACCGCGATACGTCCGGTCGTTCACGCCGCCGCAGAGCTTGGAGCTCAGGAGGACGAGCATCGGCCTCACCCGTTTTCCCTTCTGGCGCAGGATATACCGGGCGATCATGTCGACAAGTCCCACGCGCGAACGCATTGCCTCGCGGAAGTGACGGTCGAATGTCCGGAGCTCCTCTCCGATCGGCTCCTTGATTTCGCCGAGCAGCGGAGAAGCCCGGGTCAGCAGACTCACGCATCCTCCTTGACCGTGTCGTCGACTTTCTTCTTCAGCGAAAGCGCACAGACAAGGATGCTGACCTCGTAGAGGACGAACATGGGAAGCGCCATGAGGACCTGCGTGACCATATCCGGAGTCGGGGTAATGACCGCGGCGATGATGAGGATGACGACGATGGCGTGGCGGCGGTAATGACGCATGAACGCCGGCGTCAAAAGGCCCATCTTGGTCAGGAAGTACGAGATCATGGGGAGCTCAAACACAAGCCCGCTTCCCAGGATCAACGCCAGGATGAAGCTCACGTAATGATCGATGGAGATGTTCAGGGCGATGTCGGGGGAGCCGAAGGTTGCGAAGAAAGTCAGCGCGGCAGGAATCAGGACGATATAGCCGAAAACGACCCCGACAAAGAAACAGAGGGATGTGAGGATGACGATACGGGAAATGTATCTCTTTTCCTTCGGCATCAGGCCGGGGGCCACAAATTTCCACAGCCAGTAGACGGTGTTCGGCATGCTGATAATGAACGCCCCCATGAGAATGGCGTCCATGTAAAGCATCACCTTCCCGTACGGCGCAAGAACCTGGGCCTTCAGTCCCGCATTGTGGAGCGGTTTCATCAGGAGGTCGTTCACCAGAAAATCCGCGTAGATGATGCAGACAACGGTAGCGACAAGAAATCCGGCGAGGCCTTTGATGATCTGCCAACGGAGCTCCTCGAGATGCTCGAGGAACGTCATTTCCTTCGAATCACCCTCTTCCGAACTGAGTTTGAGGAATCGCTCGAGGATTGGCTGGAGAGCCATGGTTTCGGAGATTAGTGGTAGAGGGGAAAGCGCGCGCACAACGTTTCAACGCCGCGGCGGGTTTCTTCCGACAGTTTTGCGTCTGCAGGATGCGCGACGATGCGGTCGATGAATTCCGCGATCGATTTCATTTCATCTTCCTTCATCCCGCGTGTCGTGAGCGCCGGAGTTCCGATGCGGATGCCGCTCGTGACCAGCGGTGATTTATCGTCATACGGCACCGCATTTTTATTCACGGTTATTCCCGCCAGGTCGAGCGCTTCCTGCGCGTCTTTCCCGGTCATATTTTTGTTCCGAAGGTCGACGAGCATAAGGTGATTGTCGGTGCCGCCGGAGACGATGTTGAACCCGCGGTCGGACAGCGATGCCGAGAGAGTCCGGGCGTTTCGGATGATTTGTTGCGAATAAGTCACAAACCCGGGCTGAAGATTCTCGTGAAACCCCACTGCCTTCGCGGCGATAACATGCATGAGCGGTCCCCCCTGGATGCCGGGAATGACCGTTGAATCGAGAAGCTCAGACATCATCTTTCGTCTCCCCGATTTCGGCGCCACGATGCCGAACGGATTCTCAAAGTCCTTTCCCATCAAAATCATCCCTCCCCTCGGGCCGCGCAGCGTTTTGTGGGTCGTGGTCGTCACGACATGACAGTGCGGCATCGGGTCGGAGAGAAGTTTCGAGGCGATCAGACCCGCCGGGTGGGCGATGTCTGCAAAGAGAAACGCTCCGACGCTGTCCGCGATCTGTCGGAAGGCCTTGTAGTCGATGTTCCGCGAATAGGCACTCGCGCCGACCGTGATCATCTTGGGCGAGACCTTCTTCGCCATCTGTTCCACATCCCCGTAATCGATCATGCCCGTCGACGGCGAGACGCCGTAGGCGCTGAACTGATACAGCTGGCCGGAGAAATTGACGGGGGAGCCGTGCGTCAGATGCCCCCCGTGGGAAAGATTCATCCCGAGAACCCGGTCGCCGGGCTTGAGGAACGTGAAGTAGACCGCCATGTTGGCCTGGGAACCGGAGTGGGGCTGAACGTTTGCATACTCCGCTCCGAAGAGCTTCTTCGCGCGATCACGGGCCAGGTTCTCCGCGACGTCAACGAACTCACACCCGCCGTAGTATCGCTTCCCGGGGTAGCCCTCTGCATACTTGTTCGTGAGCGGACTCCCAAGGGCTTCGAGCACGGCCTTGCTGACGAAATTTTCGGACGCGATCAGCTCGAGCTTTGTGTCCTGCCGGTGAATTTCGTTCTGAATCGCGGTATAGATTTCCGGGTCGGAGACTGGAAGTTCCATGCTGCACCTCGAAAGAAAGAGCGGCGCGCTCCTTCGATTACAGTTTTGTCAGAAGCTGGATCTTATCGATGCGTTTCTGATGACGTCCTCCGTCGAACGAGGTCGCCAGAAACATCTTGACGATGTCGACTGCGCTTTCCCATCCGGTGATTCGGGCTCCCAGGGTGAGGATGTTTGCGTCGTTGTGCTGACGGGCCAGGCGCGCGGCGGTCACGGATTCGCAGGCGGCGGCGCGCACCCCTTTGTGCTTGTTCGCGACGATGGACATGCCGATGCCCGTTCCGCAAATGAGGATCCCCCGGTCGGATTCTCCGGTTGAGATCGACTGAGCGACAGCGTGCGCCCAGTCGGGATAATCCGACGAATCCTTTGAATGCGTCCCGAAGTCCCGATACGTCAGCCGGAGTTCTTCCAGGATTTGTTTCATCCGTTCCTTGTATTCGAACCCTGCGTGGTCGCTCCCGAGTGCTATCATGGGGTCATTCTTCCTTGTATTCAAGAAACCAGGCCTCGCTCCCGGATATCGAGAGTGAGAGGCGGAAAAGTGTGTCGCGCTGCAGCCCGTTTGCGGTACTCCCCCGCGTCCCCAGCTGGAGGCCGATGTTCAGATGACTGTCGACGGCGACCGGGAGCCCGACGCCCGCCGTCACGAAGAATTCATTGATGCCCTGGCCGTTGACGTCGAAGTAGGTCGAGTGGTAAAACGCGCCGGCCCGGTACACGATGCGTCGCGCAAATGTATCCGCATCCTTGTCCGGAATGATTTCCACACCGGCGCTCGCCCGGAGATTGTTCCGGACCTGGGGCATTGCGGCGCCAAAATACTTGACAGCACTCCATTGTTGGCCGTACACGTCGGCGATGAACTGGTAGCGGCCGTTGGCGAGATACGAAAGGCCGAGCCCGAGCGAGAGGGGAAGGCCTGTGTCGCCGTCGTCGGCGATTGTTGTGTCGACCGAAGAATAGTAACGTGTCTCGTGAACGAGGAGCGTCGTGGAAGAGGTGGCGACGGCGCCGATCGACAGCGTCCGGAGGAAGGGGATTCCGAGAACCTCCCCCAGACTGTCGAGGATGATTCCCCCCGTGAATGTCGCTCCGGAGAGATAGGCGTCCCGGTCTATTTGAGCGTCCGTGTACGTCGGGTCGTCAAAGTGCGTGTTGATGTATTGTCGCGTGTGGCCGAAGATGTAGTTCGCCTTTACTCCGACATTGATGTGTGACAAAGGGATCCACGAGCCCCCCAAGGCGAGCACGGAGAGCCCTCCGCTGCCGTAGAAATTCTGAACCGAGTTGATGCCCGCTTCGCTGTCCGCCTCCTGCACGCCGTAACTGACTGTGCTGTAGGGAGTCTCCTCCAGCGACAACACGATGCCCTGGCTTGTCGAAACGGGAAATGCGATCACCGCTCCCTGGGCAGACCCTTTGGCATAGGCGGAGGAGCCTTCTGAGGACTGGGAAGAAATATCCGAATACTCAAACCCGCCCGCGAAGCGCGTCAGGGATATCCGCGAGAGTGCAGCGGGGTTGAAGCGGTTGATGAAACCGTCGGAAACCAGTCCGATCCCGAGGCCGCCCATCGCATACGTCCTGTCGCTTCCAAAAAAAAGGAGGTCGCCGAAACCGTAGCGGGAATACGTGGAACCGCCGGCCCGGGCGGGGACGATGCCTGCCGGAAGGAGAAGCGCGAGCCCGAGGAGCATTCGTCGGACGGATGCGGGCATACGTCTCATTGCGCGGGTGAATGGGTGATGATGAGGCGCGGCCTCCATGCTGGCTTGGGCGCGTTCTCGCCATAAAAGACAAATCGGTCAAAGCTGTTGTTCTCAGCGAACCCGGCAATGCTGATGCGGCGAAGCAGCGTCCCTTTTTCCCAGGACTGTACGTACGTGCCGACGGAAAATGTGTAGAGGGATGGAGAGGGTCTCCCGCTCAAGGACGCGGTGCCCGTGCTGATGAGCCCGTCGTCCGTGACGAAGAACGAAAAGAGCGAATCGCGCGTCGCGAGGTTGAATGCCGACGCCGCCGAGTCGAGCGTCAACTCGAGCTGGGCGCGATGGACGGAGGAGGGGATGGGGAAATGCGAAAGGTCGAAATCCATAAACGCACGATACGAGATACCCTCCTGGACGTACATCAGCTTCGGGTCGAGGATCAGGTTCGCTGGGTTTTCGTACGCAATATATTTGGCAAAGCCGAGAGTGTCCGTGAAGACTCCCGGAATCCCGTCGCGGAGGTAGTTGACGGTGAGCTTCGGCCAGGCGCTGGGGTCCGCCGCGTTGAACGAGGCAAATCCCTTGATGACGGTTCCCGGCATCGGGCGAAGGATGATCCCTTGATTGATGGTTCCTGTGTCGATGGCCGTCGTGAACCAGTCGGTCACCATGCCGGGGTCGATGGAAAACTGGAACCAGGAGGAATCCTGCACGCTCTGGGAAACGAGATTCGATACCGGCGTCGGCGAATAGTACGTCGAAGGGAAGCGGCTCAGCGAATCGTATGTCAACGAATCTTCGCGCCACGTCGTGAGGGCGCGGTACGCGGTGAACATCACGCTTCCGACCGGATTGCCGAACGTGTAGGCGGCCTTGAGCTGGACGACGGCAGAAGTGATCGTCACCCCGATCATGGTGTCCGGAAAGGAGGAGAACATCAGGAAGGCATTTGCCTCGATATTCTGCGTGTTGCCGAGCATGATTCGGTCGACGACCCAGCTGTAAACCCGGGTGTCGCTGTTCTGCGTCAGGATCAGCCCGAGGCCCGTCGAGTGCAAGGTGGGATACAGCGTGTCCGTCTGGATTCCCGGCGTGTCGGATTTTGGGAGGACGCCGGCGCCGACCGGATTCGGATCGTGGGCACATCCGCCGCACAAGAGCCCGACGACGGCGGCAGCGATGATCGCCCGGAACGCCAGAGTCATTCTTCCGCGGCTATCGGCGCCGGGCGCTTGCATGAGATTCCGTCTCCTCTCCTCGTTCGAGCCGCCTTCGGATAAATTCCCATGCATCGCCGATGTTGTCGGCGACATGGTCGACTTCCGCCTTCAGGAGACACTCGTCCTTCTCGCGCTCCCCGTATCCGGTCAATACCAGGACCGACCGGCTGTGCGCATTGTTCCCCGTCTGCATATCGACCAGCCGGTCTCCCACAACGTAGGATTTGGAGAGGTCGAGGTCAAACTTATCCCTGGCGCGGAGGAGCATACCGGGCTTCGGCTTGCGGCAATCGCAGACGATGTCGTACGGGGGAGATCCGAGGGTTGGATGGTGCGGGCAGTAGTAAATCTCGTCGATAAAAGCCCCCTCGCGCGCCAGGAGCTCCGTCAGCCGCTCATGGACCTTCCGGAGGTCGTCTTCCGTCAGGAAACCGCGCGCGACGCCCGATTGATTCGTGATGACGAATACTTTTACGCCCAGCGCGTTTGCTTCCCGAATGGCGCGCGCCGCGCCGGGGATGAGGACGAGCTCGTCCGGCTCGCGCAGAAAATCCAACTCCGTGTTGATCGTCCCATCGCGGTCGAAAAAAATTCCCACATCCTCGAACGCCACGCCGCTACTGCCTCAACAGATCTTTGTAGAGGTTGATGTACTTCTTCGCGGAGAATTCCCACGAGAAATCCTTCTGCATCCCGTTCCGCATGATCTTCTTCCACTCCTCCGGTTGTTGGTACACCTTCAGCGCACGCTGGATGGCTTTTGAGAGCTCCTTCGAATCGAACTTCTCAAACTTGAACCCCGTCCCCTTTCCGTTCGAACTATAATCCTCCACCGTGTCGTCCAATCCCCCCGTGGCCCGAACCACCGGCACCGTGCCGTACCGCATGCTGTACATCTGGTTCAACCCGCACGGCTCGTATTTGGAAGGCATCAGGTACATGTCACTTCCCGCCTCGATCAAGTGCGAGAGCTCGTTATCGAACCCGAAGACGACCCCCATATGCTTCTGATGTTTCTTCTGGACTGTCTCAAATGCCTTCTCGTACTCCTTGTCTCCGGAACCGAGGAGGACGAATTGAACGTCCTGCCGGAGAAGGTCGTCGAGGATGTCCAGGACGAGGTCGAAACCCTTCTGGTCCACGAGTCGGCAGATGGCGCCGATCAAAGGTCTCCGTTCGTTAAACTCCAGATTAAACCTCCCGAGGAGGGCGCGCTTGTTGTCGATTTTTGCCTCGACCGATTTTGCGTCATACTTCCGGTAGACGAACTCATCCGTCAAGGGGTTCCAGACCTGGTAATCGATTCCGTTGAGGATGCCGTGCAGGTCCTTCCGGCGCGACTGGAGGAGGCCGTTGAGCCCTGCGCCGAATTCATCGGACGTGCAGATCTCTTCCGCATACTTCTCGCTCACGGTCGTAATCGCGTCGCAAAAATTCAGCGCCGTTTTCAGGAAATTGAACTTGCCATACGCCTCGACGCCGTCCGGCTTGAAGAGATCCTTTGGAAACCCCGATTTTGCGAACGAATCGGCGGGAAACGCCCCTTGATACGCCATGTTATGGATCGTGAAGAGCGTCTTCACGTTTCGAAAGAACGGGTCGGAATGGAAGAGCGTCTTGACGTAGGCCGGGATCAATCCTGTCTGCCAATCGTTGCAGTGGATGATGTCGGGCTGCCAGCCGAGTCGCCGGAGCGTTTCGAGAACGCCGCGACAAAAGAAGATGAATCGTTCGTCATTATCCTTGTAATCCTTCTTCGTCGCAGGGTTTTGATAGACTCCGTCCCTGCCGAAATAGTTCGCATTGTCCAGAAAGTAGACCTGGACTTTTTCCTTCAGATTGCTGATAAAGGAAGACTTGACGTAGCCGACCTCGGGGGCCGGGCCGATGGGAATGGTGATGTCCTTGAGCCGGATGATATCGTGCAGCTTGAACCGGCGCTCGCTGATAAAGCGATACCGCGGCATCATGATGCGGATCTCGTGACCGAGTTCCTTGATGGCTTTGGGGAGCGAGCTGGAGACGTCGGCGAGACCGCCCGTCTTTGCGAACGGCTCGACTTCGCTTGAAACGAAAAGAATATTCAGGGGTCGCGTCACTAGGCAACAAATCGGTAAACACGATTAATTTAGCGAAAAAAGGCCTCAACTGCAATAAACGCGCGAGGGGGTTGTATCGTCGCGGAGGATAATCCATTTCACCTCCCCATGTCCACGCATGGCGCATGAAAATTCACCTGCCTTCTGACCGTCATCACAATTGAATCTTGACTCTCCGGCATAGATTCGCTATCATTGTGAAAGAACAAATGTAAGGGTATCGGAGAGACTATCGCAGTTTGTTAAAGGTTCGTTCCCGGATCGGAGATGGTGTATTCTGGACTGGGACGCTTCTAGGGAACAGGCCTTTGCAAATTCGGTATCGTTCTTCATCGATCGCACCGGATGGGAGGCCTTCTCATTCGGTTTTTTGTTTTATGTGGCGACTTCCGATCACTCTGAGCATGTTGTCTCTTTTCGCCGGTCATGTCATTGCCCAGGCGCCTTCCAACGTCCGGATCCTGAGCGAGAATGACCACGCGATCGTGCTGGAATACACTCCGCACGTCGTCGTGGAAAAGCTCGCCGGAAATGGGGCGCAGGCACGCGTGTTCGTTCGCGACGGTTCGGACGATGAATACGACGTCGCCACCGGGCAATCGCTCCCTTCCCGAAGGATTCCGCTCTTATTCCCGACTTCGCACTACACGGTCCATATCGCCGGCCTGGAGTCGCACGTTGTTCAATCCGTCCAGCCGGTCTCGAAACGAATCGGAGCCCGACCGCAAACGGCAGCGCTGAAGGGACGCACGACGATTCCGCGAGCAGAAATCATCGACGTCGCTCCGGGGCCCGCGTTGACCCGGGCGACTCTCGTTCTTCGGCCCGCAGAGGTTGTGGGTGCCACTTCTCTTCGCGTTTATTCCCGGATCGTCGTCGAGGTCGATTTCGACCCGTGGCCGCGCAACGGGCTGAAGGCGTCGATGGCGCTCACCCGCAGGAGCCCCAAACCCGCGAGCGTTGCAAGCCGCGTCTCGGTGAAAAAGAATCTTACAGACTCGCCGCTCGCACAGGGCGATTGGTACCGGATGGACGTCCAGCAAACGGGCATTTATAAATTGGACATGAGCTTCTTCAAGTCGGCGAAAATTCCCACGGCCGTCTTCAGCAGTATCCGGTCGATTCGGGTATTTGGCAACGGCGGACAGGTGCTTCCGGAAGATGTCAATGCGGCACGCCCGGGCGATCTTCAGGAGGTTCCTTGTCTTCGGGTAGACAACAATGGAAACGGCGTCTTCGATGCCGACGACTACATTCTCTTTTATGGGATAGGGTTGCGCGAGTGGTCGTATGACCCCGGCCAGCGCCAGTTTTCCCACTACATCCACCCGTACAGCGAAACGAATGAGTACTTCTTCACGTACGGCGGCGCCCCGGGAAAGGGAATGGACAGCGTGGTATCGCTCAAGAATCCTGCTCCGTTCGTCCCGACAGATTTTGAGGAAATGCTGTTTACGGAACAGGAAAAGTTCAACCTCCTCAGTTCGGGACGTCGATGGCTCGGGCAGTCCTTTGATGACCTCAGCCCGAGCGCCGTCTACACGACCCTCTTGAACGGCCTCGTGGCGACGAAACCGGTGAATTATCGATTCGACGTGCTGAGCCGTTCAAGCACGAACGATGAATTCCTCGTGTACGAAAACGGCAACCTTCTCGGATCTCCCGTTCAGCTTGGAACCGTGGACGTCGACCCCAACGATGACGAAGATTATTACGCATTCGACCCGGGGGTCGTCTCGACTTCCGGTTCGGGCGTGATTCCCGGCAACCGGAGTCTCCTGAAGTTCGAGTTCAACACGACCAACGATGCCGCGATGGGATGGCTTGACTGGTTTGAGATTCATTACCGGAGAACCTTCGATGCGGTCAACGACGTGCTCCTGTTCTTCGGCCCGGACACGTCAGCGACGGCCGAGTTTGACCTGACCAACTTCTCGTCGCGCAACACGCGGATCTTCGACGTGACGAACCCTGCATCGCCGCGGCAGGTGACCCAGGTGAAATTCGACGACGTCAAAGCGTCGGTCTGTTCATTTCAAGCGATCCAGTCGGCCGGGAGCCTGCACCGGTACCTCGCCGTCGGAGAAACCGGCTATCTCCAGCCGGCGAACGTGGTCCAGGTCGCGAATACAAACCTCCACGGGCAGACACAGCCGTACGATTTCATCATCATCTCTCCCCAGGAATTTCTTGCCGACGCACAGCGTCTACAGTCCTTCCGGCAGCAAGCCGACACGCTCCGGACGGTCGTGGTCGACGTGGCCAACATCTTCAACGAATTCGCAGGGGGAATTCCCGACCCGACGGCCATCCGGGATTTTCTAAAATACACGCAGACGAACTGGGCGGTCGCACCGCAGTACGTCCTGCTCTTCGGAAACGGCTCCTACGATTACAAGAATATTGTCAGCTCGGCGAGGAACTGGATTTCCGCCTACGAAACGGCCGAATCGATAAATCAGATTCTGACGTACACGACCGACGATTATTTTGCCAAGCTCAACCCCGGCGACGACCGGATCTCCCTGTCGATCGGCCGGCTCCCGGCGAGGTCGGAACAGGACGCGGCGACGATGGTGGACAAGGTCATCTCGTACGAAACGACGGCTCCGCACGACCCGTGGAGAAATACGATCACGTTCGTCTCGGACGACGGGTTGACTTCAACCGGCGACGACGGCGATGTGTTTACGTCGTCATCGGAAGATCTTGCGGAGTTGCACACGCCCGCGAGCTTCGACAAGCAGAAAATCTACATCGTGGAATATCCGACGATCAACAGCGCCGCCGGGAGGCGCAAACCGCTCGCGAATCAGGCGATCATCGACGCCTTCAACCGCGGGACGCTGCTGATGAACTACATCGGCCACGGCAACCAGCTGCTCTGGGCACACGAGTATATCTTCACGCGCGACGAGAGCCTTCCCCAGCTCGTCAACAAAGATATGCTGACATTCGTCATCGGTGCGACGTGCAACTTTGCAGCGTTCGACGACCCGAACCAGGTCAGCGCAGGCGAACAAATAGTCACCATGGGGCAGGGGGGCGCCATCGGCATCATGACCGCTGTTCGTCAGGTTTACGAATTGGACAATGCATATTTCAATTACACGTTTTTCGACTCCCTTTTCCAGGCAGGACCACACGGCTATGATTGGAGGATGGGCGACGTGATGTACCAGACGAAACAGGAGCACTATTCGGGGACGTTCGACAACGACCTCAAGTATGTCCTGCTGTGCGACCCGACCGTGCGTTTTGCGGTTCCCCGCGCCCAAGCGACGGTCGACACGGTCAACGGCCTCTCCACCGTCTCCCTTTCAACTCTGCGCTCCCTCGGCGTTGCGGCAGTGAGCGGCACCATTTCACACCCCGGGGGACAGCCGTGGACAAACTTCAACGGTTCGGGGCTTGTCGAGCTCTTCGACCCGAAACAGGTCGAGAGCGTCCCCATCTGGCCGGGATTTACATTCGTCATGAGCGGCAGCGTGCTTTACCGGGGCGCGGTGTCGGTGAAGAACGGAACATTTCACGCAACGATTCCCGTCCCCAAAGATGTGACGTACGGCGGACAGTCGCGCATCGAGATGTATGCTTCCGGCGATTCGAGCGACGCCGTCGGCTTTACGGAAAATGTCACCATCAACGGCACGGATACCGCCGCAGTCGTCGACACGACGGGCCCTTCCATCGCAATCTATTTTGACGACCTCTCGTTTCGCTCGGGGGACATTGTCCGGCCGACGACAACGCTCATCGTCAAACTGGACGATGCAAGCGGCATCAATACCTCGACCGTGGGAGTCGGCCATCGCCTTCAGGCACTCCTGACAAACCCCGACCAAACGATCGACCTCACGGATTTCTACCGCGGCGACCTCGACACGTACCGCAGCGGCCAGGTGAGTTATCCTTTCTCCGACCTTACGGAAGGAAAGCATGTTGCTACCGTGCAGGCGTGGGACGTCCGGAATAATGGATCGACCGCCCAGGTGGAGTTTGAGGTTCGGTCCGCAGGACCGGTTCTCATGGAAAACGTCGTCAACGTCCCCAATCCCTTTTCCCGGTCGACCGTCTTTACGTTTCAGCGGAATGCGACCGACCCGATCGACGTTCAGATCAAAATCTATTCCGTCGCCGGAAGGCTGCTCCGGGATTTTTCGACGTACGGGGTTTCCGACCGATTCGTTCAGGTTCCCTGGGACGGGAGAGACCAGGATGGAAACGAGCTGGCCAATGGCGTTTACTTCTACAGGATCGTTGCCAGAAGTTCCGACGGTTCGGGAAGGGCGGAATCCATTGGAAAACTCGCCGTGATGCGCTAGACGTGGCGCGGGTCATTGAAAATGATGCGGAAATCGTTTAATTTAATTCACGTATTTTAGGGAAGAGATTATTTTCGTGGAGGTATCTGTCATGGTGAAGAGAACGACCGGGCTTGTGTTGTTGGCCTTCTGTGCAATTCAATGGGCGACCGCGCAGGCGATTACGACGGCAGTCCCGTTCCTGCTCATTGCGCCGAATTCGCGCGCGAGTGCGATGGGTGAAGGGGGCGTCGCACTGGCGGATGACGGATGGGCGATTTACTGGAACCCCGCCGGCTATGCGTTCCAGAACGGGTCCGAAGTGAGTCTCACGCATGCCAACTGGCTGCCGGCCTTCAATCTGCCCGACCTCTGGATTGCGCATATGGTTTACAAGCAGCCGGTCGAGGAGCTCGACGGAATGGTGGCCGCGGCGATCACGTACCTCAACCTGGGAAAGTTCGACCAGACTTTGAACGACCCGACACCCCTGCAGTCGTTCACCGCGTACGAGTACGCGATCACACTGGGATACGGTACCCGTTTATCGGATGAACTCGGCATTGGAACGAACGTCCGCTTCATTCACAGCGCCCTTGCTCCCTTCGGAACGGCGGAAGAGAAGGGGAGCGGAATTGCTTCCGGTTTCAGCTTCGACCTCGGACTCTTGTACCGTCCCATCGATCCGGAAATCCCGTTCACCGGTCTGGACCTGGGCGACCGCCTGAGTCTCGGCCTCGATATCTCGAACATCGGACCGAAGTTGACCTACATTGACAAAGAACAGGCAGACCCGCTCCCGATGAACCTGCGGCTTGGTTTCGCCTACAAGATTCTCGAGGGAGACTATAACAGCATGACGATCATGACGGATGTGAACCGCCTGCTCATCAAAAAAGACACCAGCGGCACGGCGGACGAGTTTTACAAGGCGATCTACACGACGTGGACAGGAAGTTCGATCGCTGAACAGATCCGGGAATTTACGACCAGTGTGGGAGTGGAGTATTGGTACGGCTCGCCGAAGCTCATCGCTCTCCGGTTCGGATACTTTTACGAAGATCCGCGCGAGGGCAACCGAAAGTTCATGACCTTTGGCGCGGGCCTGCGCTACGACATTTACGGCTTCGATTTCGGTTACATCAGCGCCTTCGAAGACCAGGATCCTCTTGGCGGCACGCTCCGATTTTCCCTCTCGGTGGATTGGGGAGGCGTTTCCCCCTAGTTGTTACCGCACGCGTTCATTCCATCGTCGCATTTTTTCGGAGCTGATCGGTGACCCGTCGGTTGCTGTTCGTTGTACTGTTCCCGTCCCTTCTTCTCTTTCCGCAGTCGAAACGGCCCGCGCTCCGTCCGACCGCGCTTCTTCGAACCTCCGCCGCATTATCACGGACCGTACTCCCGCTTCAGGACAGCGTCCGCATCCTCGCGGTCATGGTGCAGTTCCAGACGGATGATGACGACCAGACCTCGGGCGACGGGACATTCCAGACTCAGTACGTTTCGGGACTGCTCGACCCTCCGCCGCATGACCGGTCGTACTTCACAAACAAGCTCACGTTCCTGCAAAATTATTTTCGCAAGGTTTCGAACGGTCAGGTCACGGTCACCGGAACGGTCCTGCCCCAGGTCGTCACGCTCCCCCACGTGATGGAGTACTATGCCCCGGCGGCGAATGACGGGACAAACAAATGGCTGGCGCTCCTTGCGATGGACAGCTGGCATGCCGTCGATTCCATCTCGCCCGGGTTCGATTTTTCCAAATACGATGCCTTCACGGTGTTCCATGCAGGCGTGGGCAAGGACCTCAACCTCGTGGCCGAGCTCGGCTACGACCCCACGCCGTACGACATTCCCTCCCTCTATCTTGGGCTCCAGGCCTTCCGTGACGACCTCGGCGACCAGTCCTTCAATGGAATTCCTGTCGACAGTGCCGCGTTCAAAATCACGAATACGATCATCATGCCCGAGACGGAAACGCGCGTCATCGTTGAGAGCGGATTCAACGATACGTTGAAGCTCGCCATGAACGGATTGGCGGCCGCGTCGCTCGGCAGTTATCTCGGCCTGCCGGACCTCTTTAACACCACGGCGGGGCTGGCGGGGATCGGACAGTTTGGGTTGATGGACATCGCTTCCATCTTTGCCTACGGAGGCATCTTTCCGCCCGAGCCGAGCGCATGGGAAAAAATCTACCTCGGGTGGGTCAAGCCGATCGTGGTCACCTCGTCCGGCACAATCACCCTCCCGGCCGTCAGTCTCACGACGACGGGCCAGGATTCCATCTACAAGATTCCGATCAGCGGGACGGAATATTTTCTTGTGGAAAACAGGAACCGGGACCCGTTGAATAACGGACAACATCTGACGATCGTCGAGAACCACATCACGAGACTTGTCACATTTCCGACCGATTCGCTCGACTTCTTCAGTTATAATAATGTGAGCGCCGTTACGGGGTCGGTGATCGACGTGGATGATTATGACTGGGCTCTGATCGGGCGCATCGATTCCACCCATCTCTACGACGGCGGGGGGATTCTCATCTGGCACATCGACGAGGGGGTGATCAACGCCAACCTTGCGACGAACACGGTAAATGGGGATATGAATCACCGCGGCGTCAATCTTGAAGAGGCCGACGGCTCTCAGGACATCGGGCAGGTCTATACCCAGACGGATGCCGGATACGGTACCGAATATGGAAGCCCTCTCGATTGCTGGTTCCAGGGGAATTCGGCGTTCGGTTACACCAACTCATTCGACCAGCATTCGATTCCCAGCAGCAACGCGAACTCCGGTGCGCGTTCACTCGTCGCGATAAGGAACTTCAGCCCCCGCTCGCCGCGGATGACCGCCATGGTACAATTCGGGAGCGAAGGCGTCAAACCGGTCCCGGGTTTTCCAAAGATATTGGGAGGCCAGGTTCCCTCGGCACTCGCCGCCGACCTGGACGGCGACGGCGTCCCGGAAATCGTCGCGGCCCGGAGCGGACTGACCGGTGCAAAGGGGTCCATCATTGCGTGGAGGCAGGACGGCACCAATTATCTCGGCGCCGATTCTGCGGGCGTCGTGGCCTGGACTGACAGCATCTCGGTTGGCGGGCTGGCCGTCCTGGACCATCCTGCCGCGGGCAAGCGATACATCGCGGCCGCCGCGCCGGATGGTGTCTATGAATGGAGGGTCGAGGATCTTGACAATGACAAGCTCCTTGACCGGGTGTTCAAACTCCCTTCGGTCCAAGGTTCATTCACCATGTTTGCCGACACGTTTGTCGTTGCATTCGGCGGGCCGACCGTCAGCGTCCTTTCCCTTCAGGGAACCGTCCTCTATCAATTTCCTTCGAGCCCCGGGAGCGACGTGTGCCGCGTGGGTGCGACCGATTTGATCGCCGTGGCGGGAGGAGATTCCCTCTCGCTTGTCAACTTCCGGACCGGCACGGTCATGGCCAGGAACATTCTGACCGGCACCATCCACGGTCTTGTCTGCGGCGATATGAAAGGAGACGGGAGCGTCGTGATAGGGATGACGACGGAGGAATCGTATGATGCGGCCGCCAGCCATAAGCATCTCTACCTCTTCGATTCCAACGGGGGATTGATTCTTCGGAGTGACGAGCTCGACCGCCATCTTGCGCCCGACGAAACACTTCACAACCTGCCGGCTCTGGCCGACATAACCGGCGACGGAAAGAAATCTTTCATCACGGTGTCGAGTCTTGGAAAGATCTATGCGGTGAACGTCGGCGGTTATCTCGTCTCCGGATTTCCCAAAACCGTTCCCTCCGCTCAGATTCCGCCCGAGTCGGCTCCGGTCGTTGCCGATATCAGCGGCGACTCACATGCGGACGTCGTGTACGTCGACGGCAGCGGAAATCTCCTGGAATTTCCGTCCGCCGGCGGCGCTTCCCCATCGACCCAGATCCTGGCGAACGGCTCGACCACCCCCGCATTTTTCCCGCTCGCGGGAACCGCCGGATCCACGGACCTCGCGATGGCCGCCGTGGACGGAAACGGCACGCTCAATATCTTTGACCTGCTTCAGCCGTATTCTGCCGCCACAACCCGTTGGCCGATGAAGCGCTACGACCCTTCACAGAGTGATTTTGCCGCGATCGCCACCGCCAACCCGGTGCCGGTGTCGAGCGCATTCCTTCCCAAGGACCGCGTGTACAACTGGCCGAATCCCGTCTA
>DATJYV010000007.1:0-12547 GCA_035499415.1 Bacteroidota bacterium | reverse complement strand
GATCCCCGAGCCCTGGAGGGGAATTCCCCAGCAACCCAGCAGGTACCGGTTCCCGCCGATCGCCGAGCGAATGGACATGAGCGTCGACCGATAGAGGGAATCGGAATTTGCGGATGGATGAGCGAAGAGGTCGTGTTTCTTTCCGTACTCGTCCAGCACGACCGGCTGGCCGTCGATCTTGAAGTAATCATATCCCCATTTTGCGAGGGTGGTAAAGAGGGATTGGAGATACGAATGTGCCGAAGGAGTTGAAGGGTCGACGAGATACAAACCCTCCCACGTCTTTGAGGCGGACGTATCGTGTTGCAGGAGGAAGACGCCCGGATTGTTCTTTACAACGGACCGGTTACTTTGGCCGTGCGGCGCGAGCCAGAGTCCGGGCGTGAGTCCGAGTTTCCGGATCTGCGAAGCGAGGTTCTTCATTCCTCCCGGGAATCGTTCGTCGATGGTCGTCCAATCTCTATTATCTCCTCCCCCATGCCCGCGTCCCTGCCATCCGTCGTCGATCTGAACCACGCGGGCTCCAAAATCCATCAGGTTTCTCGAAATCCATTCGGCGTTGCGCAAGACCTCGTCGCTGCTGATCTCCTGATAATAAAAGTACCATGAGCACCATCCCGACGGGGGAAGAGGGAAAACCGATTTTTCGATCGGAGAATAGAATCGGATGTGAAGCGAATCCCGATAGTAATTTTCGATGACGCGTCCGTTGGATAACGTGAGCCGGTCGTTCTCCGTGTCGAACCGTGCATCGGCAAGCGGCGTTTCTGCATCTCCCAGCGTCATGATGAACAGATCGTCGTTTTGCGACCCAATTCTTGCGGGAACGACCGCGGGTAATTTCTGAGCGACAAGGGGAGCGCTGAAGGCGAAAAGAATCGCGACTGTTATGAGTCGGCTCATGTTACTTCATCCATCGGTCCATGGCGGCAGGGGGCGTCCATTTTGATTCGGGTTCGAATGTTTCCCACAGCAGCCGGGAGATCTTCCGGATCAGGACGTATCCTTCGTTGTCGTGCTCCCACCGCTGGTCCTTCTGATTCTTGGTCATGACGCAAAAGACATAATCTCCCGAAGGGGCGTTGACGAGGACGGTTTCCGACTTTGCGTCGTCGACGGCGCCGCTCTTTGCCGCGGCTTTCACGGTCGGCGGAAACTGGTAGAGAGCTTCGGTGTCCCAGTATGTTTTGGACATGACGCGGTACATCTCCTCGCTCGCATCCTGGCTGACCGCTTTCTCGTCGCGGATGAGCGTGAAGAGCCGGGCCATCTCGCGGGGGGTTGATTGTCCCCATCCGAACACTTCCCGGTTCGCTTCGCGTCCGGGTGTACGCGAATTGACGCGCAGTTCGCGGAAGCCGTTTCGCTCGAGCCAATCGTTGATTGCGGGACCCCCTCCGGCGAGCTGCTGGCACCAGAGCGCCGCAGAGTTGTCGCTGATCGCAATCATGAGCCATGCGAGTTCCGCAAGCGCAATGCGCGTGCTGTCCCTGAAAAACTGCGCGACGCCGGCTCCGCCGACGTAGCGCAACGAGTCCAGCATCAGGACATCCTTGTCGTACTTCAACTCTCCCCTCTCGATCCGGTCGAACAGGCCGCACAGGATGGAGACTTTGATCATGCTCGCCGTCGGAAACAGCGTGTCGGCATTGACCGCCGCCGTCATTCCGGTTTTGAGGTTTTGGACGTAGACCCCGGCGACTCCGTGAAAATTATTGACGAGGGAGTCGAGCCTGGCATGCAGCGCCGCGTCGGCCGATTGACGTGCAAATGAGGGGGGACAAAATGCGGCAACGGTCGCCGCTGAAATGCTCCACATCAAGTACAGTCGCTTCACATCCGTCATCCTCCCATCTTCCGTTTAATTGTGTCCGGGTTGCCGCTTGTACGCCTGGCGACGAGCAGGGTGATGTCGTCGGATTGCGGTTCGTTGCCGACGAACGTGCGCAGGTCGTCGAGGATGGACGAATGCAGATTTGACGCCCGGGCCTGGGCGCACTGTTCGACCGCTTGACGCAACCTCTCTTCCCCGTACAATTCCTCGTGTCTGTCCATCGCTTCCGTCACCCCGTCGGTGTAGAGCACCAGCACGTCGTCGGGCTCTATCGCGATCGTCTCCATCTTGTACTCCGAGTCGGGCATCATGCCAAGCGGAAGTCCGCTCGCCGCGAGTTCGACGAAGCCGGAAGGGCGGCGATAGAGGTACGGCGGGTTATGCCCGGCGTTCACGAATTCGACCGTGTGCGATGCAGTATCGAGCGCCATGACGAAAAAGGTGATGAATCGTTCGGGAGTGGTGTTATCGAAGAGGAGGAGGTTGAGCCGCTTCACCAACGCATCGAGGGGGAGCCGGTTCTCGAGGTAGGCGCGGAACGAAGCGTGGAGTGTCGAAACGAGAAGCGCAGCGGGAATCCCCTTCCCCGAGACATCCGCCACGGTGAAAACGAATCGTCCGTCGTCGAGCGGAACGACGGCATACCAATCGCCTCCGACCGTGCGGCTCGGGATGGTAGCGGCTGCAATCTCGTACTCTTGAAGCTGCGGGAGGGTTTTCGGAAGAAGCCTCTGCTGGATCGACGCCGCAATCTGAATTTCCTTCTCGACGCGTTCCTGTTCGAGCTGCGCCTGGTGGAACTTGGCGTTTTCGATCGCAAGCGCCGCGTGCTCCGAAAAGCCGACGAGGAACATCCGGTCTTCGTCGCCAAATGTGCCCGATTTCTTGTTGATGATCTGGAACACGCCGATAATTTTGCCGTGGCGATTCTTCATCGGCGCGCACAGCATTGTCTTCGTCTGGAAGCCGGACTTCTGGTCGATGGCGCCGTAAAATCGTTTATCCTTCGATGCATCCTCGACGTTGACGATCCGGCCGGATTTCGCGACGTGGCCGGCGATGCCGGTGCCGATGGGAAGCCGAATCTCCACCATCGTTTTTCCTTTCAGCACGCGCGACCACAGCTCTTTCTTTTCCTCATCGATAAGGTAGATGGTCCCGCGGGCTGCGTTCAGATTGTGCGTGGCGAGGTCGAGAATGATGGTCAGAAGCTTGTCGAGCTCGAAGGTGGAGTTGAGAAGCTTTGCGGCGCCGATGATCGATCGGAGCCGCTTGACGTCGCGTCGGACTTCGAGATTCGAGCCGTTGGATTCGTGTCGTGCCATCGCGGGGTTGGAGAGCCGAGGCCAATATACAAATCGGCCCGATGAATTGCAGGAAACGGGAGTCAGGATTTAAGCATGTACAATTGCCACAAATCGCGGCTGCTCGTGTGGAGGAACGGAGCGACGGCAGCGAGGCCGGTGGGGCCGATGCTCGAGCGCAGGTATTGCATTTCGTCGAACTTGGACTTCACGTCGGGGTCGGGCGGGACGTCGAAGCCGGATTGGCGCATCAGGAGGATGCCCTTTGCCTGAACGGCGAGCTCGTAGTGAACGCGCAGATAGCACAACACATCCGCCACCACCTGGCCGGGGAAGCGGTTCTGGAGCGACTGCAGGTACGCGCCGATGTGCGTGCTGCCGATGTTTCCCGAGGAGATGATGCGGAGGACCTCCGCGTCGGCATCGAACCCGACACCCAGCCAGCGCCGCGTCACACGTTCGCTCGCCCGGAAGACGAACATCATCGCGACCGGAAGGACGGCGAACACGACGACCGTCAGCATGACCGGCGGGAGGATGACGTGATTGAAGAGCGAGTGAATCGCCATGGCGACGAAGAGGCCGCCGTAAAAACGAACGCCGGGCTTTCCGTTGAACACGTCGAATGCGTTCTTTGCCATCACGCAGCCGATGGCGGCGGTCCCGCCATGCATGACGGCGGTTCCGAAGCCGCGGACAATCCAGACAAGAAGGGACGCATCCTGCAGCGCGGCGAGGTAGTAGATGTTTTCGAGCAAAGCGAATCCGGCGCCGCAGGCGAAGCCGTGGATGGCGGCGTCGACCATGAAACCGACGCGCTTGAGGCGAATGAGAGCGAATGGAAACAACGCCTTGAGAATCTCTTCGATCGCGGGAGCGATGTAACGCGAGTACGCGACAGGATTATGGAGCAATTCGATCAATCGCGTGTTGATGACGAGAGCAGCCGCAGCCGCCGCAATTCCTGCAACGATGCTGAAGACGACCGATGAAAGCCGGACGAGCTTGAAGCTGTCGAGGTAGATCAGCCCGCTAAGAAAGACGAAGACCGGAAGAAGGCTGAGAGAACCGCGAGGGAGAAACTGGAGAAGAAACTGCATGGAGGGAGGGTCAGAGAATCTTGAGCGAAGCCATCCACTCGTCGGAGAGTCGATTCCCGCGGTCGAACGCGACGGCATAGCCGAAGGAAAGTGTCGCCTCGAGGGTTGAAAAGAAAACGAGGTGGAAATCCACCTGACTTCCCGCGTCGTACGGGGACTGACGGAGGTTTGAATCGTCGATGTTCGTGGCAAGGACGGACGAGAATAGCGACGGCTGGATCCAGTTACAGTAAACGACCGTGCCGCCGAGGCCGGTGAAACGGGCGGGCGGGGTCATCCATTCGACGAGGAATTTGGCATAGTCCGACCCACCGATGGAGTTGAGAGCGGTGCCGGGGAAACTCTCATCCTGCCGAAATCGCTTTGCGTCGAGATGGTCGACCCAGTTGTTCCCGAATCCGCCGAAATAGAAATTGCCGAACGGGTTGTTCCGGTCTCCGAACGCCTGGCCGGCGGCAGTGCGAAACCAGAGAGCGGAATGGTTGATGGGCAGCGCGAAGCCAACATCGAACGTCCCCTGCACGAACGGAAAATTTCCCGCGCTCACCTCATTGTCGTGCAGTGCAATATCCCATCCAACGCCCTTCTCGTTGTCCGTTGCGCCGATCGATTTCGTCAGGAATTCGTAGTGCAGGCGGGCGGAGGCCGTGAGGAGCTTGTCGAAAGTCGCAGCGATGTTTTGATAATCGGGCAACCGATCGAGTCCGCCGTAACCCGCGACCGAAAGGGTATAGTCCATCGATTCGGGAAGGTTGTAAAGGACAGTTTTTTTGTATTGAACACTGCCGGAATACCCCTTCCGGCTCATCTTGGTCGGGCCGAACAGGTCATAAAAGTCGGCTGAATTGTACGTCGCCTTCAGCTTCCACCCCCAAAACCTGTAATCGACCGTGCCGTGGAATCTCTCGTCCGCAGGAAGGATGGAGTTCGGCGTGTAGGAAGCCGTTGCGTCGATGTTGTCGAGGAGGATCGCGTCGGCGAGATTCAGACGCATGCCGAAGGCCGCGAAGTCCTTGTATCCTTCCACGACCGGATAGAAGGAGCTCACCGCGATGTTGTCGAACGGGTCGTACTCCCCCTTGAACGTGATGAGCGAGTCGATGTTCACCGAGGCAGGCGACGCGACCTTCCAGCTTTTCACGACCGGATTTTTGTCAACGACCTCATTGCCCAGGAACCGGATAGGACTGATGTCGGTGACCGGCTTCAGGGCGAGGATCACCGGCACGAATCCGGCGGAGGTATATTGGAACGCGATCAGCGAGTCCGTGCTGAAATTCACCGGACGGAAGAGCCCGGTTTCAACGTTCGAAAAAACTTCAACCTTCTTTTCCCGCAAATCGTACCGGAAGATGTTGGAAACGCCCGTGTAGTAGGACGTACCGGTCAGGTATCGGTTGTCGGGAGAGAAAATGAAATTTGCGGGATTGCTGTTTTCAAAATCGTAGAGGACTTCGTACGGACAATCACCCTTCATCAATGTATCGACCGGGATCAGGATCAGCCGCTGTCTTCCGCTCACGTCCGCCAGAGCTCCGCTGAGCATCGTTCCATCCGGGGAGATGTCGATATCGTACATATCCTTTCCGTAGGGCCACGAATAAATCTGATTCCACTCGCGGTACGGAGGCGGGATGCGTACGATCGTTGAGATTCCGCCGCTGTGCCGGATTCCCCACAGGGAGTTGTCCTGCTTGTTGAAAGCAAAATCCCCCACGCGGGCGTCGACCTGGACCGTTCCCGCGTCTCCCGTGTCGAGATTCAGGATGTTGATGTCCCGCCAGTCATTGTTGTCCGTCGTGAAGAAAAGCCGGCGCCCCCGTTCGTCGAACTGGAGCGACGCGACGTCGAATACCGCGCCCCCTTTGATGTCGACGAGGTGCTCCACCCTGCCGTCGTCGATGTGAACGGCCGCGATGTACGCGACCTGGCCGGGATAATTGACGCAGGCGTAGAGGACGCGGCGGCTCGAATCGTAGAACGCACGCGAGACTGATCCGAGGGGGATTTGGGAAAGCCTGCGGCATTCGGTCACCGGATGGCTTCGAACCGAATCCAGATTCGATTTCTGCCACGATTTTTCAAAGGCGATCCATCGGTTCCATTCTGTCTCCAGGGGAGAACCGAAAACGCGGGAGAAATCCGCCACGTAATGTCCGTCGCTTCCGGGAGACCGCACAATCCAGCGCACCACGGGTTCCGTCCCGTACATGTCGGCAAGGTAGGTGATGAATCGGGTGCCGTAAAGATAGTAGTTCGTCCCGGCGTCGAAGGCTACCTTGACCCCCTGGGATTCGAGCCCGATGGGGTCGTAGAAATAGCTGCTGTCGTGCACCAGGGTACGGAATTTCATTTCGTCGTACGACCCGAGAGCCCGGCCCAGCCCTCCCGCCATCCAGGTCTCCATGAACACGGCAAGTCCTTCGCGAAACCATCGGGACGAGTACGTTCGCGGCGTGGTCAGGTAACTGTAGGCGAGGGATAAGGGATTATCCGCGATCGGTGCGACCTTGCCGGAGAAGAGAGATCGGAAGAATCCGTCACTTCCCCCGGGTTTGTCGAGAGAAACGATGTGCGTCAGCTCGTGGTTCATCACCCAGTTCATCCGCTCATTGGCCGGGAGCGTCTCGTAGGTGTAGCTGAACGGGGCGATGGTCACGCTGACGAGGTCATGCGGAATGACGCCGGCGGCGCCGTTCCCATAATCACCGAAGTCGTTCAGAAGGACCGTAACCGGTTCGGACGGAGAGTACGAAAAGAGTGAACAATGGAAATGCCAGGCATTCTCGAAGCATCGGGCGGTGTGGTAGACAAGATACTCGTGCCCCTTGTCGTAGTAGACGAGGTTGAGGTCTTTGGTTTGAACGGTGTAGAGAGATTGGCCGAAAATCAGGAAACGGCAGGAGAACAGGAGAAGGCCCGTTCGCAAAGCTCTCGGCATATTCCGGCTGAATCCATGGGGCTGCTGACGGAAGAGCATGATGAAGTATGGTGGGAAGGGGGGCTGACACAAAGATGAGATTCTTTGGACGAAAATCAAGGGGCAAAACAAAGGGAGACTCCCGCGGTGCAGCAGGAGTCTCCCTTGGGAGAGCGAATCGTCGTTGCGGTCAGTCGTTCGACTTCGCGGCGCTGGATAGTTCGCCGCTCTTCACCATGTCACGGATCGCCGAGCTTGCGAGGGCGTCACGGACTTCCTGAGCTGCCAGAGCATCGCGGACCTCCGAGCTGGACAGCGCGTCGCGCATTTCGGAGCTGGCTAAAGCGTCCCGAAGCTCCGAGCTCGCAAGGGCGTCGCGGACTGCGGCGCTCGCCAGAGCGTCCCGCAGAGCCGAGCTTGCAAGGGCATCACGGACGGCTGAGCTCGCGAGGGCGTCACGCATCTGCGCGTTTGCCAGCGCGTCCCGGACCTGCGAATTTGCGAGGGCTTCCCGGACCTGGGCATTGCTGAGCGCATCCCGCAGTTCCGAATTCTTAAGCGCTTCCCGGACGGAGGCATTGGCGAGAGCGTCGCGCAATTCCGCACTGGAAAGGGCGTCGCGGACCGCCGCGCTCGAGAGTGCATCACGCACGGACGCGTTTGAAAGCGCATCGCGCACGGCGCTGTTTGCCAGCGCGTCGCGGACGGCGGAGCTGGCGAGTGCATCACGCACCTGCTGATTTGCCAACGCATCCCGGACCTGGGCGCTTGCGAGTGCATCGCGGACCTGCGAATTCGCCAGCGCGCTCCAGAGTGCTGCGTTGCTCATCTGATTCTGAAACTCGGGCGTGTGAATGAGCTTCTGGAACTTGTCGTTCTGAAGGAGGTGTTGGATCGTCTCGTTCTTGAGGATCACGTCCTTGTCCGTGATCTGCTCGGACCGGTACTTCTTGGCTGCGCCGATCGTGCCCTGCGTTCCGGTGGCCGGTGTGGGAGGATAGTTGCGCGTGAAATACACGATCGCAACGATCACGACGAGCGCCAGGCCGATCACCGTGAAACTGCGGCGACGGTTGGGGACGGAATTGGGTTGTTGGTCCATTGTTAGTCCTTTCCAGTGGTAGGTTTTGACAGTTCCTGATCCGATAGTATCATAATATACATATCCTCCGATGAAAAAGGTGACCCTCTTCACCTACGGCAGATGCTCGGATTGCTCGAAAACCAGGTTTCCTGCCGAAAAAAATTGAAACGCGAGAGGGAAACGGGGTGTCGCAGTTGCGGTAAATGCTATTCTGTAGGAAGCGTCGCCCCGGTGCGTCAGCGTCACCTGCCCGGGGAGCGTTTTCAGACTCGTCTCATCACCGTTGGACGGAATGAAACTGTCGAACTGGATAGCGTTCGGGTCGTAGTCGATCGTCACCTCGCACCCGGTGGCCGAGTGCAAAGAAAGGTCCACCAGGGTCTTCCCCTGGTCGTGTTCAAACTGGACCGTTCCGGATATGCCCGCGACCGAGACGTCGAATGACTGGTCCGGGTTTAGCGGCGGGGCCGTGGTTGCGCCGCCGATTGTGCCAATGACGCGGCCGTTTCCCACGAGGTCCCGATATTTCGATTGGAAGGTCACGAGCGCCACGATGATGACGACCGCCGCCGCGGCGTACGCGATGTATGGAGGGCGAAAAGCAGCGACGGATGAGAATACGCGCGAGAAAACCGCCGGGCGCCGGACGAGCGGACTCCGGCCTGGATGAATCCCACGGATGATTTCGGCACGGATGCGCGCGGGAGGATTTACAGCGGGTATTTTTTCGAGCGCTCGCGCCAACGCCCGATGCTCGTCGAGAAGCTTCCGCGCCTCCGGATGCAGGGAGCAATACTCATGGAGGGTGATGCTCTCGCGGTCGGTGTTTGTGCCGTCGACCTCTTGCTGGATGAGCCTGAAAAGTTTTTCGTCGTTCATCGTCAACTGCGGAGTTTGAGAAGGAGAGTCTTCAGTTGTTTGCGGGCCGAGAAGAGTCTCGACTTTACTTTCTTTTCGGAGATCTCCAATACATCGCCGATCTCCCTGTACGAAAGACCGTTCACATGGCACAGCACAACGACTGCGCGATTTTCCGGCGTCAGGCGGCCCAACGCTTCCTCCATAAGCCGGGAATCTTCCAGGATGCCGAGGAGCGCGTCCGGAGCGAGGTCGCTGGATTCAAGTTCATCGCTGAGGGCCTCGACCGGCTTTCGTGCTTTGACGATATTGAGAGATTCATTCGTGGCAATCCGGTAGATCCAGCTGTAGAATTTATACCGAGGGTTGAACCGATGGAGATTCTCGTATGCCTTGATAAATACGGTTTGTGTTACGTCGGCCGCCTCGTCGCGATCATTGACGATGCGGAGCGCAAGGTTGAATACCAGCTTCTGATATCGGTCGAGGAGCGTTTCAAAGGATTGCCGGTTCCCGTTGAGACAATCGGCAACCAGGGTTGCGTCTTCCCGGTCGTTCATAAATACAACGGAAATGGAGAAAAGTTGGTGGTGGGTTGCGCGTTTTCTATTCGATCTTGAAAATCAGGTCAAATCGGGCATAGCGAAAGACATCCCGGATATGGCTGTTCAGGTTGATGAGCTTGAGTTCCTGCCCCGTATTCTTGAGCCGGCGCTGGGTGGCGATGAGGACGCCGAGACCGGCGCTCGAAATATACTCGAGGTCCTTGAAATTGACAATAGCCGACGAGGTCAGTCCGTTGAAGGTTTTGAGGGCCTCCTCCGCCTGAGCCGCATCGAACCTGCCGGACAGGAGGATCTCGCCGCTTTGCCCGACCGTCATCGAGAACATTTTGCTACTCCAGATGCTGCGTCAGTGTGTAGATGCTTTTGTTGTCGACGTGCTGGTATTCGATCTTGTCGATCATTCTCTTTACGAGATGGATGCCGAGACCTCCGGGCCTTCGTTCCTCGAGTTTCTTGTTCAGGTCGAGCTCCGGTCTCTTCGTCGGGTCGAACGCTTGCGCCTGTTGGTCGACGATCCGGAGAATGGCACTCGATCCGTCCCGGGTCACGGAGAGCGCGATGTCCGACGGGCTCTCGGGGTTATATTTGACGAGATTGGTAAAGAGTTCTTCGGAGGCGAACCGGAGGGTAAAAGCATCTCCTTCGCTCAATCGTTCCTTGTCGATGAATTCGCCGAGGAATTCGAAGACCGAAGGAAGCGACTGAATGGAGCGTTTAAAGGACCGGGTCACGGTTCAGATTGTCGCGCTCATACGCCTGCCATCATCATCCCCCCCAGCTCTTGCATCCATCCCCATCGATCTGGAGTGTAGCCATCTTGCCTGTTAAATTCAACTCTCGGGTCTCGCGTCGGCGCACCAATCCGCCGAAGTCAAGACCTGCTTAAGACCTTGGACGCAGGCGGAAACACCGACGCTCTCAACGAAAGAAGTCCGATGAAGCGGACTGCGGACCGTTCCCATCATCCTTCAGGATAATTCATTCGCTATAGCGTTGGTCCTGAGGTCGACGCTCGTGCCCTCGAATTCTCCTCCGTTCACTCCTTCCCCTCCAACAACCCGACCCCCTTCTGCAATCGTTCTGCGTATTGATCCAGGGTCTGTCCCACCACTCCGATTTCCTCGTCTGCCTCTTTCCATTTTCTCAACTCAATCGCTTCACGAACGGCAGGCAGAGTTTTGACCCCATAGCCGGTGTATAATCCCGGGGCATACACCTGATGCTTGTACCACGCTCGTCCCGGAAGGCCCTCCGGTCGCGTCAGCATATGCTCCATGGAGATCAGAATGGCGTTCAGGGCAGCGCGCTTCTCCCGTGGAAGAGTTGACAGTTTTTCTCCCGACGCCTTCTCGTACCGCTTCGCCGCCTTCTCCAGGTTCGATACCGCATTTTGAAGCGGGGCGAAATTCAGATACGGCACCGGCTCTTTCGGTTTCGGCACTACATACGTTTTTGTCGGATCGGCGGCATTCTCGAGAGAACGGTCCGCAATCTTCTTGTTCATTTCTTCTGTTTCTGCGCGCATATCGTCCGCGAGCTTTGTTACTTCCTTCACATACCTTGAGACCGTTTCCGAAAACCTTGTGAACTCAAACGGCAGAACTTCGGCGGACGCGAGGCGGATGACCATGCGTCCTCCCGTCTCCGAAAGCGTCACCCCGTACTCAAATGAGGGGTCGATGAATCTGGTGAAATGGTCGTATGAATCGTAGACGGAATGGTACGACCCTCCGCCATCTTCGCCCCCGTACCCGATGTTCAGCGCCGCGATACCGAGGAATTGCAGGAACGGGGTGTAGTCCGAACCGGAACCCAAAGCCCCGAGCCGGATCTCTTTGCCCCCCTCGCGGTCTTCTCCCGTTCTGTCAGAACGACGCGAAGCGAGCGCCCGTTGCTGAACGCTGATCGAACGCTCCGGATCCATGACGTCCCGGGCAACGTCGTTGACGAACCGTTCCAATGTGTGCGACCCCGCGGCTCCCAGGAATCCGCGTCCGTTGCTGTCACTATTAATATAGACAACCGCCTTCTGCTTGAGCTCATCCGCGTGCGCCTCGGCCCATTCCGTCGACCCGAACAAACCCTGTTCTTCCGCGTCCCAGGCCATGTATACGATCGTGCGCTTCGGTTTCCATCCTCCCTTGACGAGCTCTCCGATCGCCTTTCCCTCGTCCATCGTCGCGACCTGACCGCTGAGCGGGTCCTGAGCTCCGTTCACCCAGGCGTCTTCGTGGTTTCCCCTCATCACCCATTCATCCGGATACTCGCTGCCCCGAATTTTCGCAATGACATCATTGATCGGCACGATATCCCAGTTAAATTCCAGCTTCAGATGCACCGTCGATTTTCCCGGGCCGATATGATAGGTGATGGGGAGCGCGCCGCGCCATGCTTCCGGAGCAACGGGTCCGGAAAGAGATTGAAGGATCGGTAATGCGTCGCCGTAAGAAATGGGAAGAACGGGGATCTTTGTCAGCACCGGGCAATCCTTGATGTCCAGCCGCTTCGCATCCTTGGTGGCCGCAATACCGGGTGTCAGGGGGTCTCCGGTGTAAAGCGGCATGTCGAGCACCGACCCTCGCTGGACGCCGTTTTCGTTCCGGTACGCTCCCTCCGGATACACGTCTCCCTGATAATAACCGTCCTCCCTGGGGTCGGAGTAGATAATGCATCCGACGGCGCCGTGTTCCGCGGCTACTTTGGGTTTGATCCCCCGCCACGACCCGCCGTATCTCGCGATCACTATTTTTCCCTTCACGTCGACGCCGCGCTGTTCGAGCTCCTCATAATCTTTCGGCACGCCGTAGTTCACGTAGACGACCTCGGCCGTCACATCGCCGTCGATGGAGTAGGCGTTGTACGACGGGAGCTGCTCGCTCGT
>DATJYV010000006.1:0-7511 GCA_035499415.1 Bacteroidota bacterium | reverse complement strand
CTGTTCCTGGATGGCAATATGCGTCATCGCTGTCGTCGCCGTGGCGCCGTGCCAGTGTTTCTCCCCCGGCGGAAACCAAATGACGTCGCCCGGATGGATCTCCTCGACCGGTCCGCCTGCGCGCTGGGCGCGTCCGCATCCCCCCGTGACGATCAGCGTCTGACCCAGCGGATGGGTGTGCCAGGCCGTCCGGGCGCCGGGTTCGAATGTGACGGCAGCGCCGGCCACGCGTGCCGGATTGGGAGCGCTGAACAAGGGGTCGATTCGCACCGTGCCGGTAAACCACTCTGCCGGTCCTTTGCCGGATGGCTGCGTTCCAATTCGTTTGATATCCATGCTCTGAATTCCTTCAATTATTCATGTGCAGTTCTTATCACCTCACTCCTCAATCGCTCGAACCGATAAGCGAGTTCCGATCCTCCTTTTCCCTCATACGCAAGAAAAGTACCTCATTATTAAGTCACGGAATCGTATATTCTGAACATAACGTGGGTGAGGATGTGCGGGCGTCGGCCGGGAGATCCGGTGTGCCGGGGATTTGCCGGAATGCTCTGAGCCGAAGATTCGATGAGCTTGTCGCAAGGCAGCGAAGTATGGAGATGGGATGAAGATGCGTTGAGGCCAAGACTCTTCATGTATCCTTGCTTGCAAGGCGGTCGAGCGCTTCCTGGAGAATGCCCAGCCATTCCTTCTCAAAAATTTCCGCATCCCAGAGCAGCCCGCTTCCGTGCAGGAATCCGTGGATGATGTTGCCGATGTCGACATGGTTTGATGTCAGATAGTCGGGGTCCTTCTCGGTGAGGGATCTGAGGGTGCGCAGGTAGTCCAGCGCAGGAGGTTTGAGGAGAAGGTCGATGGCTCTCGCTTTTGCGTCCAAGTGGTGCCTCCGTTCAAATTACTTTGAACGCCAGCTTAACGAGAGTCAATCCCAAAGTCAAGAGCCCAAAAAAAATGGACGGAAAATCGACGAGAGACGGTTCGCCATCAATCCCGGACAAGCGAAAAAGGAGGTGTGAGTGAAATGACACTGACGGAGGAGGTTCGTGGAACGGTGACGGTGCTCGGGTTTGTCGGCAATTTCATGGGGGAGCCCGAGGCATCGGTATTCCAGAGTAAGAAATACCAACTTCTCCAGGAGAACCGGACACGGATCATTCTGGATTTTTCTCAGACGACCATGATCAACAGTGCCGGCCTCGGTTCGCTGATTTCCGCCCTGGTTTCTGTTCGCGCCAAGGGAGGCGACCTGCGCTTTGCCAGTTTAAGCAAAACAGTCGACGAGGTAATCAAGAGGGTCAACCTCGACAAGATATTCATGGTGTTTGAAACAGTGCCGCAGGCCGTTTCGAGTTTTGAAGAGGAGCGGTGACGCCGGCCCTGTCCGTGTTTACGGCGACAGGACGACTGAAACCATTCCCGACCAATTCTTCCATCAACCCATCCTGTCCTTGGACACTCCCGCCGAGGCAATCTCCTCGCAATGGCAACTCCCCTATTGTTGAGATAAGTTTTTGTCTCCTGAGCATCAGGAATAATGACGACGGAAGCACCGGCTTGATTGCCGCCGAACCTGTTCGTACGCGATTGCCCGGAAGCTGAGATCAGTTCGGAGGGGACTAGAGGAGTGTTGAGTTTATCTACACTAACTGCCAATTCGTCGAGAAAAAGGCAATAAGCGATGAAACGTTAAGTCGACAAGGAAAGACGTGCAGTTACAAGATGGCTCTGCGGTTCTGAACCGGCAATTCCAACCTGGCGCGGCGCAGAACGAATCGAGGATCTGAAATGCCCGGCGGAGGCCGCTGTCGCGTGCGGGTTTTGCGTGAGTCATCACCCGCGATGACCCCGACGCAAATTCTAATTCTTAAGATCCGGGTCGGACGAAGCGCTTCCGGTCTTGTGGAATGAAAGAAGGGTGGGGAGGTTTGTGCCGAGCGCGAGGGCGATGTTCCACATCGTCTCAAGTGTCGGGTTGCGCGTGCCTCGCTCGATATCGGTGATGTACGTCCGATGGAGCTCCGCACGTTCGGCCAGTTCTTCCTGGGTAATCCCGATCGCCGTCCGCTGTTTTTTCACGGCCAATCCGAACTGAAGGCGCAACGGTGAGCTTCGGCCATATTCACGCATGGCTCAATGAAATCCTTTTTGTCCGATTAAACCACCGACTATGAGTGACGTGTCTCAATTTGGACGATGGAACTTATGGTCGACATGCTGCTGATGCTGTTTTGCATTTGTTCGATTGTATCCCCCGCGGGCAACGGCTCATCCGGTTGCCGCACAAACGCAACATGAAATGGTCTACACGTACAACGATCCCCCATCGCGCAAGAGTTCCACGGCCTGTCATCACGAGAACGAACATGTGCAACGCTTACACACCCACAACAGACACATTCCTGGTAACAGATTCCTATTGCATTCACTTATCCAACCTCCTTCGCGGGGTTCTTGCCATTTCTCTCGGCATTGTGCTGACAGAGAAGCAGGGGAATTGAATTGAATCAATCAAACTCCTACATTAAAAAGATGAGCATGAGGGACGAGGTTTGAAGGGAAATCCGAACCCGAGCACGCACGGAGAGCGATGAGCGACGTTTTGATTGTCGACGCATCCGCGCAATCCTGCGACGAGCTCATGGCACATCTTCGACGTCTTGGACAAGCCGGCTCCACTGCCTGCACGCTGCGAGAGGCGTTTGCACATCTCGAATCATCCCCCGCAGGATTGGTCCTCTTGAGCTCGCAGATGCCCGACGGCGATTCGCTTGAGATGATTCCAAGACTCAAGCAGTCGTCGGCCTCTCCCGAGGTCATTGTTTATTCGGAAAATCCCGACCCGGATGAAGCGGAGTTGGCAGTGAAGAACGGCGCGTGGGAGTACACCGTCAAACCGAACGAAGCAGGCGCGTTGGCTGTGATTCTCGAACGATTCGGAAATTACGGTCATCGTGCACAGGAGACGACAGAATCAAACGACCTGGACCACGGGAGGTTTGATGGGATTGTCGGCAACAGCCCCGAGCTGAGAGCTTCCTTGAAAATTGTCGCAAGGGCGGCAAACAGCGACGCCAACGTCTTGATCAAAGGGGAGACCGGCACCGGCAAGGAGCTGATCGCGTGGGCGATTCACAATAACAGTCCGCGATCCACCGGAAATTTTGTCGTCGTTGATTGCGCCGCGCTGCCGGAGACGCTCGTCGAGAGCACTCTCCTGGGACACGCCAAGGGCGCCTTCACGGGGGCCGACCGACACCAGTCGGGCCTTGTCAAACAGGCTGACGGCGGAACACTCTTTCTGGACGAAGTGGGGGAGCTTCCCCTCTCGGCACAAAAGTCGTTTCTCCGGGTACTCGAGGAACGGCGATTCCGTTCGGTCGGTGGGACAGAAGAGATCCGAAGCGACTTCCGACTGATATCAGCTTCCAACCAGGATCTGGATGATATGGTCCGGAAGTCGACGTTCCGGGAGGATCTCCTGTTCCGGTTACGGTCATTCACGATCGACGTCCCGCCTCTTCGAAAACGCCCCGATGATATCCGGAGCATCGTTGCTTTCCACATGCCGAAGATCTGCGCGCGGCTGGGGATCGACATCAAGGAGATAGCCCCGGAATACTATGATGCTCTCATGAAGTACCAATGGCCCGGGAACGTCCGCGAGCTGGTCAATTCGCTCGAACGCTCCCTTGTCGCCGCGAGGACGGAGCCGGTTCTCCTTCCCCAGCACATGGCTACGTATCTGCGAATCCGCCTGGCGAGAGCATTCGCCGAATCTCATCGTACCTCGACGAAAACAGTCGCAGACAGCCGCGTCGCGCACGACGTCCACATGCCTCCTCTTCAGACTGCAAGGGAGCTCGCCGTCGACCAGGCCGAAAAAGCATATCTCGAAAAACTCCTGGCCGCGACAGGCGGGAATATCGCATCCGCTTGCCGCGTCTCGAAGCTGTCGCGGTCCCGTCTCTACTTCCTCCTCAAGAAGCACCGAATCAACGTCCACCGTTAGTCAGGATTCCAAAAGTTCTTGCTCTGCAGGACGGCTTCCTGCGGGACAGGACTTTGTCCTCCTGCACAATACTCTTCGTCCGCTGGCAATTCCGTTTTCCGCGAGTTTGCGCCAAAGGGATTAGTTCATCCATGGCACATTCCTTGAATTGAAATGGTGAAACTTCCCTGTCAGGATTGTGACGAGGAAAAACGAATCGATTTCACGAAGTACATACACTCACAATAATTGTCTGGAGGGCACGATGAAGAGGAGCTCAGTTTCATCCGCCGTCGGTCTGGCAATCGGCGTCCTTCTTCTTGCGGGTTGCTCGAGTAATCCGTCGAAGGAGGATCTGAAACAGCTGGAAACGACGAAGGCGGAAATTGTATCGCTGACGGAAAAGGCGGACACTCTCAAGAAGGAGAAGGCCGAACTGGTGCAGGCAAACAAGGAGGCGAAAGCGAAACTCCAGACCTGCGAGGATGACCGGTCGAGAGTGTCGGAAAAACTCAAGGGTCTCAACTGACCGAAAATGGATGGAGACAAAACGATGAAGACGATCAAAAGAATAGCGGTAGTGGTATCCGCGGTTGCCTTTCTTGCGGCCGTTATGCAAGCCCAGGAGCTTTCGAAGCAGGAATGGGAACAGTCGATGCGGGAGGCGGTCCAGCAGCGGGACGATTTGAAAAAAGAGATCGCCGCGCTCGACGTCGACATTTCCAGGTTAAAAACGGAAAACGCGATGCTGGCGCAGCAAGGAGACCAGTGTCACCAGGAGTTGTTATCATTGCTCGGAGTTACGGATGCGAAACTGAAGGCGTTTGCGGCATCCCTGGATTCGATCGACACCCGTTTGACCGAGCTGTCGAAACTGTCGAACCAGGATCTTTATCTGCGGAAGGCAGAGCTCGACGCGGTCCAGGCAATGATCACGCGCGCAAGCAGTCAAAAGATGGCGTCGATGGAAGAATTCGCACCCAGATTGGACGACGAACGGCTGCACCTCGAGGCGCTGCGGAATTCGCTCAAAAGCGTGCTTGCAAACGTGGAGCCGACCTACGTTGTCGGAACGTGGTCGAAGAATCACGATTGTTTATGGAACATCGCGAAAAGGCCGAAGGTGTACGGCGATGCGTTCCTGTGGCCGAAGATTTGGCAGCAGAACCGGACCGAGATCAGGAATCCGGATGTAATCCATCCAGGCGAAAAACTGAAGATTCCTGGAAAGTCCGTTCTGACCGCACAGGAAATCATCTCGGAAAAATCGTACTGGCATTCGAAGCTGGCGGTCGCTTCAGCCGACCGTCGAACGACGTCGAAGAATTGACCATGCCGATTCAGTACGGCCCGAGGTCTTGCCGGACTTAAATCGGCTCCCGTCAGACAGACAAGGGACTTACCGAAGAATGAGTGATGAAGATACTGGTGTATACGCCCTGGGGGAATCCTTCCGCCGACCGTCTTTCTCAGGCGCTCGACGAAGTGATTCCCGGAGGGGCTGCGGAAGTTCACAGGCAGGTGACCAGTTTCGTACAGCGATTGAGAATGCCAAGCTCGGACCTTGACATGCTCATCCTGATGCCCGCGAACCGGCAGGAGCTTCTTGCCGTTTCAGTCTTCTTATCGAGACCTCCGAATCTGCGGCTCGTCCTGATTCTTCCGGACCGGGATAAGGAAACGATCGCGATGGCACACACTCTTCGTCCGCGCTTCGTGACGTACGCGAATGGGAACTACTCCGAACTGCGGGAAGTGTTGAAGAAAATGCTCAGCGACGTGCCTTCGATACCGTCAAAGCCCGCCGGCCCTTGAGCGAAACCCGATTTCCAGAGGAGAGATGGATGCTCTCCTTCAATTAAAGTCAGACCGCCCGGGTGAGTCCCCGGGCGGTCGCGTTTTCGGGCGAACCGCTTGGGGGAGAGCCCTTGAACTGTTGTCCAGTACGTTACGTGGCGCATTCCCGCCGAACCATCCGCGCATGCTCGCTTCATTCAGGGCAGGAAATTCAAGCACGTTGCACGCCTTTGCGATGCTGAGGGCTTTGGTTTCGCACCTCATCCAATCCTCTGATTAAGTTCATTACAGCCGCTCGACTCTCCCGCGAGAGTCAGTCCCGGTGTGTGCTCATGCTCACAGGATGCTGGGGGACGGAATTTCATCTGGCAACATAAATCGCCAGTCAATATATTTATGCTTCTCCTACGAGGAAGGAACCCATGAATAACTCCTTGCGCCTCCGCTTTATTCTCAGTCTCTGCATTGTTCCGTATTCAGGGACTATACTCTCCCAGACATTCAAGACAGGGTACGATTCTCCGCTCGACGGGCAGATCAATGCCATCGCCGTGAACGGAACGACTGCCTACTTCGGGGGCACGTTCACGAAAGTCGGCTACGTATGCGGGACGGGAGTCCTTCTCGACACTTCGACGGCACAGCCGGTCAGGACATTCGCGAAGTTCTTCGACCCCTCCGACGGCAGGATTCTCGTGGCCATCTCGGACAACATGGGGGGCGTGTATGCCGGAGGCCAATTCACTTATGTCAACGGCCAGCAACGAAAGTACCTTGCCCACATTCGGGCGGATGGGTCTCTGGATCCCTGGAATCCTTCACCAAGCAGTTTCGTGTATACGCTCGGATTGCAAGGCAATCATTTGTATGTCGGTGGATATTTTACGACCATCGCCGGCCAATCGCGCGGCTATGCCGCCGCGTTCGACACCACGACCGGATCGCTTCTTCCGTGGGATCCGAAAGCAAACAACTTCGTTATCGCGCTGCTGCCAGTTGGCACCGTCGTTTATCTTGGCGGGTACTTCTCTGATCTGAATACTGACTCTCGCTACACGATCGGCTCTGTCGATTCTGATTCCGGGGCCGCGACAAGCTGGAATCCCAATCCTGCCGTCAGCGGAGCAGGCGTCTACCAGTTTCTCCATTATGGTTCCTACATCTACGCGTGCGGCTCGTTCGCTCAAATCGACGGCGTCACACGATACGGCATCGTAAAGCTCGACCTCTCCGGAAACGTTGTGGCCGGGTGGCGCCCGGATACCGGAATGGTCGGCTCCGGGGTCGTCTGTCTTGCCGCCGCAGGGAACAGTATCATCGCGGGCGGGAGTTATTCAAAGCTCGGCGGCGTGTCGAGAAACAACCTCGCGGCGATTGACGTAGCCACCGGACTCGTGACCAGCTGGAATCCGAACCCGTCGGGCAATGTCTCCAACAATGTGACCGCCCTGGCGTTCGACGGCAGCCAACTCTGGGTCGGCGGATTTTTTGGGAACATCGGCGGACAGGCCAGGAGTTATTTTGCCGCGGTCGACACCGGCACGGGCACTGCCTCCGCATGGAACGCGAACATCGACGAGGTTCCTCTGGCGCTCGTTGTGCAGAACGGATGCGTCTTCGCGGGGGGTCGATTCTCGAGCGTCAACGCAACGGCGCGCAGCAGGATCGCGGCCATCGACCTTGGTTCCGGCAAAATGACGGCGTGGAATCCGAATGCCGGCGGCAG
>DATJYV010000005.1:0-29753 GCA_035499415.1 Bacteroidota bacterium | reverse complement strand
CAGGTGGTAATCGTCCGGACATCCGATGCGGACGAGCCCCTCGCTCAGATCCAGGAGCCGGCTCTCGCTCAACGTCGTCCCGACGGCAATCCTGTTCTTCGTCACATCCTGAACAAAGTCCGGCCAGCGATGCACAACGGTATCCTTGTTCAGAGCTCCCGGCGCGCGGCTCTCCAGGCGGTCCGCACTTTTCACGGCAGCGCGTGGCGTGACGAACGGTATGGATTGTGAAGTCGCGGCATACGACGCATAACTCATGACGGAGGGAGACCTCAGGGGTCCGGCCTGTACCGCGCCCACGAGTTTGATGTTTTCGATGTTCTCAATCTTCGGTACGCGCAGCCCGTCAATGGCGGGGTGAGCCGGAGTCAGTTTTTTTTTCAGCTCCCCAAGCTCTGCCAGCAGCTCTCCGATCTGCACGGCGTCTTCCATCTTAACCATCTGAAGGATCGCAGCTTCAAGCTTGAACCGCGGCTGGGGCGCCCATCGGATGCCTTGCTCCAGGTCGGTCGTCTGTTTTATCAGCCGAAGAATGTCGACTTCCGAAAACCGTCTTGCCTCGGATTGGTAGCGGCGCTTGAACGGTTCGGATGTTTCCACCAGCCGGGTGGAGTCGGTCGATTGAACAACGAGGAGATTACGGAAATGCTCGGCAAGTCCTGACACGAACTCCCGGAGGTCGTAGCCCTTGCCCGAGACTTCGTCGATCAGTTCAATTCCTGCTTTCGCATTATGGTCATGGACGATATCGGAGAGCCGGAAGTACAACTCCTGGTCGACGACATTCAGGACCTTGATCACCTCGGCGGCCTTGATGTCGTTTCCGCAAAAGGATCGAACCTGGTCAAAAATACTTTGGGCATCGCGGAGCGATCCATCCCCCTTCTTCGCGATGATGGCCAGCGTATCGTCGTCGATCCCGACGTTTTCTTCTTTTGCGATGAATCGAAGAGAGGCAACGATTTCGTCCATGCCGATACGTCGGAAGTCGAATCGCTGGCAGCGGGAGAGGATTGTTTGCGGGACCTTGTGGGCTTCTGTCGTGGCGAAGACGAAAACGACGTGCTGTGGGGGCTCTTCCAGTGTTTTCAGAAGCGCGTTGAAGGCCTCCTTGGTCAGCATGTGGACTTCATCGATGATGTATACTTTGAACTTCCCGTTGATGGGGGCGTATCGAACCGATTCCCGGAGGTTCCGAATCTCCTCGACTCCGCGGTTTGATGCTCCGTCGATTTCTACCACGTCGAGACTCTTCCCCGCGATGATATCGAGGCAGTGACTGCAAGCGTTATCCGGGTTGGCGTTTACAGGTTTCAGACAGTTGAGCGCCCGCGCGAGAATCCGGGCGGTCGTCGTCTTGCCGCATCCTCGAGTCCCGCTGAAAATGTATGCGTGTGCGACACGATGGGAAGTAATCGCATTCCGCAGCGTCTCCGTGACATGCGACTGCCCTATGACGTCCTCGAACACCATGGGTCGCCACTTGCGCGCGGTTACCTGGAACGGCGTGTCCGCCGCGATTGTACTGTTTTCAGGATTCACTGGAGTGGATGTATGGAAGAATAACGAAGTCTGCGGATATATTCCAGCTATTTCTTCCTTCTTCCCTTGACGACGAACACGCGTCCATAGGCCTCTTCGATGCTTCGGACGGGTATGATCTCGAGGCCTGTTTTAACCTTCTCGGGAATTTCGCTGAGGTCCTTGACGTTGTCGTCCGGAATGAGAACGGTTTTTATTCCGCTCCGCTGAGCGGCAAGAAGCTTCTCGGTCAATCCCCCGATGGGGAGAATGTTCCCCCGGAGTGTGATCTCCCCCGTCATGGCGATGCCGTCGCGGGCAGCGCGGCCGCTCGCCGCCGAAATGATTGCCATCGCCATCGTGATGCCCGCAGACGGTCCGTCTTTGGGGATGGCGCCTTCCGGCAAGTGGATGTGGATTTCTTTTCCTTTCGTGAACTCCGGAGGAATGCCGAACCTTCGCGCGTTCGACCGGATGTAGCTCAGCGCGGCCTGAGCCGACTCCTTCATGACCTCGCCCAACTGGCCGGTCAGCGTCAGGCGTTCGGAGCCGTGCATGATCGTCACGTCGACATTCAGGATTTCTCCGCCAAGACTCGTCCACGCCAGGCCCGTCACGGAACCCACGCGACGCGTTTCTCCCGCCTTCTTCTTCCTGAATTTCGGCACGCCGAGGAACCGCTCAACAGCCTCGCGGTCGACGGTCAGCTTCGTTTTGGCGGCAGATTTGCGGCGCTTCCCATTTCTTTGATTTCCCAGCACGATATCCTTGGCAACTTTCCTGCACACCGATGCAATCTCCCGCTCGAGGTTGCGGACGCCCGCTTCCCTCGTATATTCCTGAATGATCATCGCAATGGCGTCCTCGTCGAATACCACCGGATGTTTCTCCAGGCCGTGCTCTTTGAGCTGTTTGGGAATAATATGACGTTTTGCAATCTCCTTCTTCTCGTGCTCGAGGTAGCCCGGAAGTTCGATGATCTCCATTCTATCCTGCAGCGGGAGCGGAATCTGGTACCGAACGTTGGCCGTGGTGATAAACAGCACGTGGGAGAGGTCGTAATCCACTTCAAGGTAGTGGTCGTTGAACGCAACGTTCTGTTCGGGGTCGAGTACTTCAAGAAGCGCGGCGGATGGATCACCACGGAAATCCATGCTCATCTTGTCCACCTCGTCCAGGAGCATCACCGGGTTGATGGTTCCTGCACGCTTCATCGATTGGATAATCTTTCCCGGCATCGAACCAATATAGGTCCGACGATGTCCGCGAATCTCCGCCTCGTCCCGGATGCCGCCGAGGGAAATTCGTACGACTTTACGCCCGATCGCCCGCGCGATCGATCTGGCCAGAGAGGTTTTGCCCACGCCCGGCGGGCCGACGAAGCAGAGGATTTGGCCCTTCATTTCCTTCACCAGGTTCAGCACGGCGATATGCTCGATGATCCTGTCCTTGGGCTTGTCCAGGCCGTAGTGGTCCGCGTCCAGAATCGAGCGGACATGCTCGACGTTTAAATCGTCTTTCGTGCGCTTTTGCCACGGCACCGAGACCATCCAGTCGAGGTAGTTCCGCGTGACCGTGAACTCCGGAGACAGCGCGGGCGTTTTCTTGAGTTTGTTGAACTCTTCGAGCGCCTTTTCTTCGGCCTCCTTGTGCATATGGGCGGCGAGGATTTGTTCCTTCAGCTTGGAAAGTTCGGGCGTCGCTTCATCCTCTCCCAATTCATCCTGCAGGATGCGGATTTGTTCCTGGATGAAAAATTTTCGCTGGGACTTTTGGATGTTGTCCTGAAGCTTCGTATCGATATCTTTCTCAATCTTCAGAATATCAACTTCCGTCGACAGGATTTTCGACAGCTCGTACAGCTGGTCGCGAAGACTCTGGATCTGCAGGACGCGCTGTTTCACGTCGACGCTCTGCAGAATGTTGGAGGCGACATAGTACATCTTCCGCTGCGGCTCCCGGATCCCCTCGAAGGTGATGAGGGACTCCGGCGGGAGGTTACGATTGAGGCGGACATATTCCGTAAAGAGGGTCGTGGTGTGTCGGACGAGCGCATCGATCTCACGGCCGGCCGGGAGCGGGGTGGTATTGATAAGGACTTCGCACTCCAGATAGCTTTGGTTCTCGACAAACTTTCTGATGCTGGCCTGAACGATTCCATCGACAAGGATCTTCATGAGACCGTTCGGCAGCTTGAGCATCTGGATGATTTTCGCGACAGTTCCTTCGCGATAAATATCATCCGCCGTGGGTTCGTCGACGGCGGCGTTCTTCTGAGCAACGAGGAGGATGTTTTTTCCCCGTTCCAGGGCTTCCGTGGCCGCGCGGAGCGACGACTCGCGGCCTACGAGCACCGGATAGAGCATGTACGGGAAAACCACGACATCCCGCAGCGGCAGGATGGGCAGTTTTGTCGGGATACTCGCGACGACTTCGACGCCGGGTTCGGTCAGTTTTATCGCATCAGGCATGTTTGTCCCAAAAACAAAAAGCGGGCGATTCCCGAGGGATTCACCCACCTTATCACTTATTCAATGTACCGACGATTGAAAAAAGAGTCAAGCGGCGGAATTGCTCCGGAGCACAACAGAGCGCCGGCACGACCGTGCTCCTTCTTTTAACTTCCGCTTTTGCCGCCTTGTGGGGTCGGTGACCAATTTATTTTGAATTTGAAATGTTTTTCGGTCATCGGATGGCGCGATTCAGGAAGCTGACGAGCGGCATCGCTCGTTCGCACGCCTTCGCAACGTCGTCGACAAAAGAGGGCTTTCGCGCGCGGGTTGGCGGCCACGAGGCCCCCACAAAGAACTGTTTCAGCTTCAACCATTCCGCCATCGGATGGTCCTCATCGTAACCGTGCGGGATTCGTTTCAGTTTCTCCCCCGAGAGCACCCCGAAGGATTTCTTGAACGCCCTTCCGTTGACGATCGACAGGAATTCGGCCCCGTGGCCGGCAATGGCGGCTCGTATTTTCTTCATCTGGTCGCCGTCCGGCATGTAGATTCCGCCTCCGATAAACGCTTCCTCCGGGTCGATGTGGAGATAAAATCCCGACCCCTCGAGGCCTTTCGACGTGCTGCGCGAAACAAAGTGTGCCGCGATGTGCGTCTTGTAGGGCGTCTTGTCTTTGCTGAACCGGATATCGCGGTAGATCCGGAAGATTGCACGCTTCGGGTTCAACTCATACTCCGGGGCAAACCGCGCAAACGCCGGCTGCAAGGAAGCGATGAGGCTCTGCATCGGGATGCGCGCAAATTCTTCGTACTCGTTCTTATGCTTCTCGAACCAGGGCCGATTGTTGTTTTTCTTGAGGCGACGGAAGAACGCGATGCCCTCTTTGGGGAATCCCTCGAACGGCGGATAGAAGTCGATGTCAAACCCACGATTCATTTCTTTTGCTCCCGGTTGGTCTTGTTGCCTGTTTCGATGGCGCTCCGCACGAAACCGTCCGCGTCGCGCAACCTCTTGATTGCCTCCTCCTTGCTCGCTCCCGACTTGACCATAACGATTGCCGTTTTCACGTGGCCGTCGGCACGCGCAAGAGTCTCGCCTGCTTCTTCGTATGAGATGTCGGTGATCGTCATCAGGATTCTCTTCGCTCTTTCCTGGAGCTTCTGGTTCGTCAGTTGCAGATCGATCATCATATTCTCAAACACTTTGCCAAGCCGGATCATCGCCGCCGTTGTGATCATGTTCAGCACCAGCTTTTGCGCCGTACCCGACTTCATGCGGGTTGAGCCCATGATGACCTCCGGCCCGACTTCGGGGCAGATTGCGACATCAACGGACCCCGCCAATCTCTCAAATTCTGCGGACTGGAAGCGCGAGCGGGGGTTGGTCGTCACATAGAGCGTCCGTGCACCCAGCTCTTTTGCGCGCCGGATGGCTCCAATCACGTACGGCGTCCGCAGACTTGCGGCGATTCCGCACACCACATCGTTCGCAGAAACACGAAGCTCGTCCATATCACGCGATCCGTTCTCCTCGCGGTCCTCCGCCCCTTCCTGAGCCCGGAACATGGCTTTCTCGCCTCCCGCGATGACGCCGACGACCATCGCAGGATTTGTCCCGAACGTGGGGGGGCACTCTGCTGCATCCAGAACTCCAAGCCGACCGCTCGTCCCGGCACCGACGTATATCAGCCGTCCTCCTGCCCGCAACGCCTCAACGACCCGGTTCACTGCCTGGGCGATCCAGGGGATTTGTGAGCCGACGGCTGTGGGCACCCGGGCATCCTCCTTGTTGATAATCACAAGGGCTTCCTCGACGGAAGCGGCGTCGATCATCATGCTCGCCGGATTTCGCTCCTCCGTCGACAATCTCTGTAACTGCTCGAATATCTTCTTCGATTCATTCATACTGCGGATGGCCGATGAGCGGGCGGGTAAAATGTAACGACAACAATTTTCTTGTCTATGAAACCTTCCGCAGGAAGGTCGTCCGCCGTGAGGTTTATGACACGAACACTTTCGACCTGCCGTGCGAGTTGCAAGGCGTGCACCTCGGCCTCCAACGGTCCCCCTTTGAGTGCCACCAGCGCAGAGTGAAGGCCTTCGTCCGCCCCCCGGCCCCGGGGGTGCCCCGTCGCCAGAAATGGTGCCGACCATTTGGCCAAATCTCCGAGCGACGCCACTCCCCGGCTGATAACGAAGCGGTATTTCTCGTGAGAGTCAAGCGTCGGTCCAAGCTCCTCCGCACGCCCCCAGACCGCCTCGATTTGTCGAAGCCCCAGCGTCGAGAGCATGCTTTCCACGGCCGCAATCTTCTTTTTCGTCGAATCGAGAAGCGTTACCGCGAGGTCGGGACGGACGATCTTCACGGGGATTCCGGGCAGTCCGCCCCCGGTGCCGAGATCAAGAACCCGGGCATGTCGTGGAAGTTGAACCTTCGCGAGGATTGAAAGCGAGTGCGCAATATGTCTCTCCCACACGAACTCCATGTCCCGGCGTGAAATGAGGTTGAGCTTCTTGTTCCACGCAACAAGGAGTGCGACATATTGAGAAAGCAGTGAAACTGCGTCATCGTCGATCTTCACACCGAGGCGTGTGAAGTGGGATTGAAGCTTAATTGATTCCTGGGCCACGCGTCTCGCTTCCTGGCCGTTTCACGTGGAACGTATACCGTTGAGATAGACCATCAGGACCGATACGTCTGACGGCGTGACGCCGCTGATCCTGGAGGCCTGCCCGAGCGAGGAGGGGCGGACTTTGGACAATTTCTCTCTTCCTTCTGAGGACAACGCCTTGACGCGGCTGAAATCGATGCCTTCCGGAATGACGGCTTGCTCATGCCTCTCAAACCGTTCGACTTCTTCCTGCTGGCGGATAATGTATCCCGAATATTTCAGCTCGATCTCCGCCTGTTCGACAACCTCCCCCAGGAGCCGTTCGTCCTTGGCCCATCCGGACCGATCAAGGGCTCCTAAAATGGTCGGTTCCTGCCGTGTGAGATCGTTCAGGCGCACATTCGAACGTCTCGCGATCTTGGAGAACCGCTCTGGCTCGGTAAGCTCTTCCTCGCCGACAGAGCGCATGTACGGATTTAGTGCGGCGGGTTTTGCGACACGCCGTTCGAGGATGGCCAGCAGGTCTGAGACGAGCCCTTCCTTTGTCTTCAGCCGCGTATGGACATGGCCGGGGATGAGCCCCAATCTGAACCCCAGCGGCATGAGCCGCCGGTCCGCGTTATCCTGTCTTAAGAGAAGGCGATGCTCGGCGCGCGATGTAAACATTCTGTAGGGCTCAATCGTCCCCTTGTTGACCAGGTCGTCCACCAGGACGCCGATGTACGCTTCGGATCTTCGTAGAATGACCGGTTGTTCCCTTCGCACCTTGAGGGCAGCATTGATTCCTGCCATTATCCCCTGGGCTGCCGCTTCCTCGTACCCGGAGGTGCCGTTGATCTGGCCGGCGAAATAGAGCCCTTGGACCAGCTTCGTTTCGAGGGTAAGTTTGACCTGGTGCGGCGGAAAAAAGTCGTACTCGACCGCATAGCCGGGCCTGAGCATCCTTACATTCTCGAGCCCGGGGATTGTTCTCAACCCTTCCAGCTGTACATCCTGGGGCAGGCTCGTCGAAAAGCCGTTGACGTAGACGACGTTCGTGTCGTATCCTTCCGGCTCCAGGAAGACCTGGTGGCGGTCCTTATCCGGAAAGCGGTTGATTTTGTCTTCAACGGAGGGACAATAGCGCGGTCCGACCCCCTTGATCCGCCCCGTAAACATCGGCGACCGGTCGAATCCCCTGCGGAGCGCATCGTGGGTTCGGCCGTTCGTGTGGGTCAGGTACATGGGAATGAGTCGGTTGGTAATGCGCTCCGTCTGGAAGGAAAACGGGATCGGTGGATCCTCGCTGTGCTGGGCTTCGACGCAGGCAAGATCGATGCTCTCGAGGTCAACCCGTGGAGGCGTTCCCGTCTTGAGCCGACCGCTTACGAACCCGAGAGCTTCAAGCTTGGCCGTCAAGGATCCCGCGGCCGGCTCCCCGAATCGTCCTCCAGAGGTATTGTCAAGGCCGGTGTGCATGATCCCCCGCATAAATGTTCCGGCACACAGGATTGCGGCAGCACAGCCAACCCTCCGCCCCCGGCCGGTGATAACGCCTTCGAGATTCCATTCGCCATCCCTCCCGGTTTTTTCAACGCAAACATCCTCGATTGTGTCCTCGATGAGGTCCAGCCCGTCCGCCGATTCAATCCTTCTTCGCGCCTCGCGGGAATACCAATCGCGGTCACTCTGACATCTCGGAGACCACACCGCCGGCCCCTTGGACCTGTTGAGCATCCGGAACTGAATTCCCGTTGCGTCCGCTATCTTACCCATTGCGCCCCCCAACGCGTCGACTTCCCGGACGAGGTGCCCTTTAGCGGTTCCGCCGATTGCTGGATTGCACGACATTCTTCCGATCGCCTCTTTCTTCATGGTTACAAACAGAACGCTGCATCCCATGCCGGACGCCGCCAGGGCGGCTTCTATTCCCGCATGCCCTCCGCCGACGACGACTACGTCGTAGGACTCCCGGGCCGGCTGTGCCGGTTTGCTGTCGTATGTTTCACGTGAAACTTGTTTCATTTCCCGATACAAAATTGTCCGAAAATAGTGTTCAGAATCTCTTCCGACGGAATCTCACCGATGATCTCTCCCAGATCCCTGATTCCGCGGCGTAAATCGGGAGTCACAAACTCGTGGCTATAGCCCTTCTCCAGAGAGCTCAGCCCGGTTTCGAGCGAGCCCTTGGCCCTCCGAAGGGCATCGTGGTGGCGCGCGCTTGTCACGATGACTCCGGCTTCCGGACTGGTCTTTCCCTCCGCGAGCGCGACCTCAACCAGCCGGGCGCATAGTTCGTGGAGGCCGAATTTCGTAACGGCTGAAACCCGCGCCATCTCATCGATCCCCAAGATCCGGCTCGCGCTCGATGCCTCAATCTCGATGCCGCCGGCCAGATCCGATTTGTTGACGAGAACGAGACGCTTGGTCGCTCCCTTTGCCGTGATTTCGGCGACTCTTCGCGCGACCGCTTCGTCTTCCTTTGTAATCCCCCGGGTGTTATCGACCACGAAAAGGATAATGTCGGCGCCAGCGGCTTCCAGCGCTGCCCTACGAACTCCTTCCTTCTCAACCTTGTCATCGGAATCCCGAATACCGGCCGTATCGACAAGACGGAATAGGATGCCCTCCCGTAGAAAGCCCCCCTCGATGACGTCTCTTGTTGTCCCCGGGATTTCCGTCACGATCGCCCGCTCTTCTTCCAGCAGGGCGTTGAACAGGCTCGACTTGCCGACGTTCGGTGCCCCCGCCAGAACGACCTTTACCCCGTCTCTGCACATTCGGCCGAAGCCGAAAGTATCCATGAGGGATGAGACGTCCTTGATGGCGCCCCGCAGAAGTTTCTCTGCTTCCCCGCCTCCGACGAGCACCAGCCCCTCCTCGGCAAAGTCAAGCTCCAGCTCCAGAAGAGCCGTACAGTCCACAAGCTTCTTTCTAAGGCCTGCAACCACCTCGGAGAGCTTCCCCTGCAGCTGCAAAAATGACGACCGTCGAGCGACCTCCGAGCTTGAATGAATAAGTTCTGCAACCGCCTCGGCCTGCGCAAGATCCAACCTTCCGTTCAGGAAAGCTCTCTTCGTAAATTCCCCCGCATCGGCAGCCCTCGCCCCGGATGCGATCAGCGCTCCGAGGATTTCACGTGAAACAAGCATCCCGCCATGACAACTGATCTCGACACAGTCTTCCCCCGTGTAGGAGTGCGGCGACCGGAACACAGTACAAACTACCTGGTCCAGGGGCTCCCCGTCTACCGTCGTTATATTGCCGACGTGCGCGGTCTGTGTCGCGGCCGCAACCAGCGGGCTTTTCCCCAGAAATCTGTCCGACGCGATCGGAAGCGCCCGGGGACCGCTCATTCGAATGACCGCGATTCCGCTGATTCCCATGGGCGTCGCAATCGCAGCAATCGTATCGTCCTGATGTTGTCTTGAGGGGATTGTCATGAGAGAGAAAATGTACAAAACGCCGGCTGGTTTTCCAATTGCCGGCCCCAATAATGCCGACGCCCCGCGTGTGCGGGGCGCCGGACGAGAATTTTTTAAGCTGCGGCTCTTACTTCTTGAGCCGCGGGATGTTCTTGAACCGGCCGAAGAGTCCGCCTTGCGACCGTTTCTTTGGTTCCACCTTGCGAAGCGGTTCGGCGGCGTGCTGCTTGTTGATGATGATTTGTTGGCCGATCCCCAGGACGTTAAACACGGTATAGTAGAGATTCAGTCCCGCCGGGAAGCTGTTGAAGAGGAGCGTCATCATGATCGGCATCATCCAGATCATCGCCTGTTGTCGTGGATCTTTCACGCTCATTTTTTGCTGCACGAACATGGTGACCCCCATGATGAGAGCTATCCCGCTGACTTCGTCGATGCCGACGATGGGGAGACGGAAGGGGAGCGTGAATGCAACGTCCGGCCTCGAAAGGTCGGTTATCCAGCCGACGAAGTGTGCCTGCCGAAGCTCGATGTTGGCACGGAAGAGAGCCCAGAGCGCATAGAGAATCGGCATCTGAAGCAGCAACGGAAGACATCCGCCTGCCGGGTTGACGCCGTACTCCTTGTAGAGATTCATGATCGCCTGGTTCATCTTCTGCGGGTCGTCCTTGTATTTCTCGCGGAGCTCGTCCATGAGCGGCTGGAGGGCCTGCATCTTCTTCATCGATTTCATCTGACTGCGGGTCAGGGGATGCAGGACGACTTTGATAATGACCGAGAATACGATGATGACGATGCCCCAGTTCGGGATGACCAGGTGGATGACATTAAAGAGGGGGAGCATGATGTACCGCGCGATCGGCCGGATGAGCCAGGTCCAGCCAAGACTCATGATCGCTTCCAGGCCCACCCCGTAGTGCTTCACGATGTCAAGGTCAAGGGGGCCGAGGAAAACGCTGAACTTGCTGGTTTCGTTGCCGCCGCGGAACGGCATTTTCAGAGCAATGCTGTAGGATTCCTGAACTCCGTTGTTGGGCTTCGCTGTCCGCGTTCCCTCAATATACGCCCCGTCAGCGTTTGGCTGTGTTGGTATCAGTGCCAGGGCAAAATACTTGTTTCGCGCCGCCACCCAGTCGACCGTCCCCGAAATGTCTTTCTGAACCTTCTGGCCTATTTCCTTCGCATCCAGCTCGGTCAGTTCCTTGCCGGCATATGCGTAGGCCTCTGCAAAGCTTGATTCGTCGATGCTGTTGACCTCGGCGTACCGCAGTCCGCTTTCCCACACGAGCTGGTACTCGTAGTTGGCGATGACATTGTCCACGCCGACAAACTGATACTGAATGTCGCACCCATAATCGCCGGTGCGAAAGTGGTACGTTTTAACAATGGCCCCGCCGGTGGAGACGGGAAGGCGGAAATTTATTTCAAATTCAAAATGTTTTTCGTCCAGCCGGACGGTTCCCGGCCCTCCGTCCGTGTCAAAATAGAGGTCGTGCGTGTCGACCAATCGGCCGTCGGATGATGTGAACAGGAGCGAGAGGTCGCCCTGCTTGTCATAGTCGACAAGCTGGACGGGCTTTCCGTCCCACGTCTTGAAATCCTTGAGCGTCCAGCTTTTGATCGTCCCGCCCCGCGACGACAGTTCGGCCACGAACTTGTCCGTTTCCACGGTCACGACGGATTCCCTCCCCTGGGTCCGCCCGGCAAAAAAACGGCTGACCTGTTTCGGCCCCTCCTCTGCTGCGCTCTGCTCTGGGACCTTCGGCTCGAGCGGTATGCGGACGGTGTCCACCGTATGACCGATCTTCTCGTTGCGCTGCTGAGGCGGCTTGGGCGTCGGACTGTACATCCACATCCATACCATGATCAGGATGAAGATGAGGACGAATCCCAAAGTTGACTGTCTGTCCATATTCGGGTTTGAATTACGTGGGTGGGTTCTCTATGGAACCGGGTCGTACCCGCCGCTCCGCTGCCAGGGGTGGCACCGGGCGATCCTTCGTGCTGCCAGCCACATTCCTTTTAAGACCCCGTGTTTTTCGGCTGCCTCCAAGGCATACTGCGAACAACTGGGGTAAAAACGGCACTGGTGAGCCGGGAGCGCGGGCGAGATGACTCGTTGGTAGGCCCTGATGGCGAAGGATAAGGCGCCCTTCATTGCGGCATGACCTTCATAACAAGTTCGTCCAAGAGGCGCTCGAGGGCAATTTGAACGCCCTGCAACGTCTGGCGTTCCCGATCTCCCGCCGCCGCGGCGGCCGTGTAAAGAAACACCGCCTCGAGACCTCCCTGGATTTCATCCCCGGGGGGGGCGTATCGGTTTGCTGCAAGGCGATAGGCTTCCTTCATCAATCTGCGGATATAGTTGCGGTCCGCCGCACCGCGGATCTTTCTGGACACAGAAAACCCAACCTTGAATTTCGCTTTCGCGGTTGGGTTGAATCGGTAAAAAAGCGAGATGGGTCGGCCGCCAATCGATTGGCCTTCTGTCATTACCCGTGTAAACGCCCCGTAGCCTCGCAGGATATCATGCTTCCGAAGGGTTTTTCGCACTACGCCGCGGGCGGGGTTACCGCTCGTCGCTCACGGTCAGCTTCCACCTTCCCTTGGCCCTTCGGGAGCTCAGCACTTTGCGCCCATTCTTCGTCGCAATGCGGGCACGAAAGCCGTGGGTGTTTTTTCTCTTTCTGGTATGTGGTTGAAAAGTCCTTTTCATCGGTCTGCCGCTCCTAGTCGAAGATGGCTGTTGTGAAGCGCCCGGTACGTAAGATGTCAAAGTAGGAAAGTAATGGGCAACATTCAAGGCCGGCTCCGCGGAAGATTCGTCCACCCAACCGTCTTCTGTTTGTCTGTCTCTCAAGAATGATTTTGCGGCGTCGAAAGATTTTTTGTAAAGTTTCCTCTTGCAATCTGCGCTTGGCGGCGTTATAATTAGCCAGCACCGACAGCAATGCGCGCTTGTTGATAATCCGTGGATATCTTTTTGAGATGGTTGTGACCTCGTTGCGGCGTTGTTTATTCTCTGCGTTGGGCGTTTGTGCAAATGTTGACAACTGTGTGATTAGCTTTTTTTGATGCTGTGAATTTCGTGGGTTATCTGTGATTTTTGATGTGACTTCCGAAGTGTCCAATCTAACCTGTTACATCTCGATTTTTCCACGCTGTGCACGAATCTGTGGATAATTTGTTCACGTGCTAGTATAACTTCTGTCTCCCCCATGATCTCACCTACCCAAGCTGCGTCTTCGGACCACCAGCAGGCTGTCCACATCGACCCGCAACCCGTCTGGGAATCGTGCCTCGAACTTCTGAAGCCGGAAGTATCGTCTCTCAGCTTTAAGACGTGGTTTCAGCCGATAATTCCCGTCTCGCTGAGCGGCTCGGCGCTCACCATTCAGGTTCCAAGTCAATTCTTTTATGACTGGCTTGAGGAGCACTACAACGCTCTCATACAGCGAACGATGGCAAGCGTTCTCGGCCCGGAAGCCAAACTCCTGTACGCGATTGCTCACGACGACCGACTCGCGCCTGTAACCGCCGGAATCACCGAGGCGGTGCCCGATGCTCCCGCTTCTCAACAGGAACGTTATCCGCGTTCCCCGTTTTCGCCCCATATTTTGTTCCGTGCTGAGAATCAGCCGCCGGTCGTCTCCAACTTGAACCCGAGATACACGTTCGATAATTTTATCAAGGGAGACAGCAATCAGCTTGCGCGCGCTGCGGCGATGGCTGTCGCAAACAACCCGGGAGGGACATCCTTCAACCCCCTGGTTATCTACGGCGGAACCGGCCTCGGTAAGACACACCTGATGCACGCGCTCGGCAATCTGGCCCTGCAATCGGGCAAGGCACGACGTGTCATCTACGCCTCGAGCGAAAAGTTCACCGTCGACTTCGTCGACGCCATTCAGTCCGACAAAGTCAACGACTTCTCGCAGTACTACCGCAGCATGGACCTTCTTGTCGTCGACGATATACAGTTCTTCTCGGGAAAGGAAAAAACCCAGGACAACTTCTTCCACACGTTCAACACCCTCTATCAGCTGGGGAAGCAAATCGTCCTCTCCTCGGACGTGCCACCCAAGGAGTTGAAGGGCCTGGATGAGCGGCTGATCTCGAGGTTTCAGTCGGGTCTCACTGCGGACATTCAAGTGCCCGACCTCGAGACCCGCATTGCCATCCTGCAGACCAAGAGCCACGAAAACAGTCTCGACCTTCCCCAGGAGGTTGTCGAATTTATTGCGGCGAACGTGACAAGTAACATCCGGGAGTTGGAGGGATGTCTCATAAGCCTCCTCGCGCGTGCATCACTGGAAAGCCGGGATATTACCGTCGACCTTGCAAAAGATGTTCTGCGGGTCGTGGTCCACGACTCGAAGGGTCCCGTGGGGATCGAGCAGATCCAGAAGGTGGTTTGCGACTATTTTGAGATCCCCGCCGACTTGCTGCGCGCAAAGACACGGAAGCAGGAAGTGGTCATCGCACGCCAGGTAGCCATGTACCTTGCCAAGGAAATCACCAATTCATCCCTCAAAACGATCGGCTTGCACTTTGGCGGGCGCGACCACAGTACCGTTATCCATGCCTGTCAGGCCGTTGAGGACCGCCTTAAGACCGACGCTCCATTTCGTCAGCACTTCGACCAGCTTCGACGACGCATCGAGCTCGCTCTCTAGCGTTGTCCTGCAATCGATCCGATCACGAGCGACCCCTGTGAACAGGCTTGTGCGTACCACGTGGATTGAGTGTCACTGTTAGCCCAACCTCGCTTGTTCTTTACAGACGCGCTTCACTTTCCACCAGACATGTTCACATCCACGCCTTTATTGACACGTGTTCAACGATCCACGAATGCCCGGTTTTTCTGTAAGTCCCGCATTTTGTTTGCCTGGCCAGGACGGTTGCGTGTTTATCCAGATATCAACACGTAATACTACTAGTGGTATGTATGTACCTAAATACTATACTTCATAGAATGCACGTGTTTCCCAACAATTCGGGATGAGATGATGCTACAATAAACCTTGTCTTTTCGCCAATTATTTGGTATTTTTCATCAATTCCCCACGTTCCGGCGTCATCCCTCCAAAGGAGTTTATTGGATGAAATTCACAGTTTCGAGCGGTGAACTTCAAAAGGCCTTAACAAAGGTAAGCGGCGTTGTGCCCGCAAAATCAACCCTCCCAATCCTCGAAAACATCCTGTTCTCCCTCTCAAAAAGTACGCTCCGTGTCAGCGCAACCGACCTTGAAATCTCGATTTCCGCGACCATGGACGTCAAGGGGGTCGAGGATGGGACGCTCGCCGTCCCGGCGCGCCGTGTGATGGACACGCTCAGAGCTCTCCCGGACGTACAGATCGTGTTCCATGCCGACCAGTCAAACAACAAGATCAAGATGATAACGGACAGCGGCGAGTACAATCTCGTCGGCGAATCGAGCGAAGAGTTTCCGGCAATCCCGCAATTCAAAGCGGCCGACGAACTGTCGCTCGAAGGGGAAATGCTCGGCCGGATGATCAGTAGGACCGTTTTTTCTGTCAGCACAGATGAGCTGCGGCCGGCAATGACGGGCGTGCTCCTCCAACTTAAAGGAAGCGACCTGCGCGCCGTCGCAACCGACGGCCACCGCCTCGTGCGCATCAATTACACGGGCATCAAGCATTCCAAGCTGTCGAAAGACATCATCGTCCCCGCGAAAGCACTGAACCTTGTCGGGCGGTCCGCGCAGGAAGGTACGAGCAGGATCGCCGTCGATTCAACCCACATACAGTTTTCCCTCGGGAACACAACACTGACGTCGAGACTGATCGAGGAGAACTATCCGAACTACGAGTCCGTTATCCCGATGGACAACGACAAGAATCTCACCGTGAAGCGGGAGACGATCCTTGCTGCCGTACGACGCGTTTCGCTCTATTCCAGCTCGACAACGCACCAGGTTCGATTCTCGGTGAAGAAAAACGAACTGCGCATTGCGGCGGAGGATGTGGATTTCGGGGGCGAGGCGCGCGAAAAAATTGCGTGTCAGTACACCGCCGAGGACATTGAGATCGGGTTCAACTCGACGTACGTCGTGGACATCTTGTCGCATATCGAGTCGGATGATGTCGTGTTCAGGTTCAGCACGGCCGTCCGCGCTGCGATCATCACGCCCGCGGCGGGACGGGAGAACGAAGACATCCTGATGCTCGTCATGCCGATGCGATTGAACGCCTAATTGACCCACCGTGATTCAGCGGCAATCCCGTAGCCCCATCTCTCCCGGCGAGAGTGGGGCTATCGTGTTGTAAACGAGGAACGGTGTCATGCAGCTCCGGACGATTCGGATCATCCATTTTCGCAACCACGCCGAGACGACAATCGAATGCGGCTCGCGGCTCAACATATTTACGGGGCAGAACGGCGCCGGGAAAACGAACATTCTCGACGCAATCTCGTACGCGTGCCTGACGAAAAGTTTCTTCGGCCACAAAGACACGGCGGCCGTTCAAGTGGGGCAGGACGGATTCAGCATGAACGCGGATTTGGAATCGGACGCGGGCGTGGGACATCGCGTGGCGCTCACGTACGATGCGGGCAGCGCGCAGAAGCGGGTGTTGCTGGACAGAGAGAATGCCCCGTCCGTTTCTGCGATGGTCGGTATGTTCCCGGTCGTCGTACTGGCGCCGGAAAACCGGGAGATCACGACCGGCAGCCCCGCGGAAAGGCGCCGGTTCATGGACATCGTGTTGTCGCAGGCAAGCCGGCCGTACCTCGAGGATATTCTGGAATACCGGCGAGTCCTGCGCCAACGGAACAGAATTTTGGGTGAGCACCGGGCTGCGCGAACCCAGCCGGGCACTCTTCTGGACCCGTGGAATTCGGCGCTCGTTGAGTGGGGGAGCAGAATCATCCGCCGCCGGTCGCAGTTCGTGGACGAGTTTCAGCCGCACCTGGCGGGCGCCTTTGATACTTTGACAGCGCGCGCGGAGGAGCCGTCAATCCGGTACCGTCCTCTGGAGCACGAATCGATGCCTCAGCCGCGCGAGGCGGTGGAGGAGATGTTGCGGGCGGAATTGCGGCGCCTGGAATTTTCGGAGTTGCGATACGGCACCTCGCTTGCCGGCCCGCACCGGGATGAGCTCGCGCTTGCGATCAACGGAATGGACGTTCGGCGGTTCGCGTCACAGGGACAGCATAAAACGTGGCTCATCGCCCTCAAGCTTGCAGAGTTTTCGTATCTGAGAGACCGCCGGAAGGAGACGCCACTCCTCCTGCTGGACGACGTATTCAGCGAACTCGACGCGATGCGCTCGGAAAAACTCTTCGATGTCGTGCTTTCCACCGGGCAGACATTTGTGACCACGACAGATGAAGAGCGGGCGGGGCGAATCATGAGCGGGAACGGAACGAAATCATTTTTTGTAGAAGCGGGACATGTCGCACCCCTCGAAACCCGCATCGGCGTCCGCTAAAGCAGTGGGTGCGGTGCTTGACGGGCTCGTCCGCTCGCTTGGCATTGACGCGAAGCTCCGGGAATATGAAGCCGTCACCCGCTGGACCGAGGTGGTGGGCGAACACGTCGCGCACGCCGCGGCCGCCACATCCATCACGCGCGGCATCCTCATGGTGCGCGTGGAATCAAGCGTGTGGCGGAACGAGCTCCTCCTTCGGAAGAAGGAGATCATGGAAAAATTGAATGCGGCGATCGGCGCCGACGTTGTGAAAGATATCAAGTACCACTGACGCGCAGAAACTCGATGGCAAGCAAACAGAAAAACGGACCAAAAACAGAGGTCGCGAAGCCGACCCGGCCCGGCAACGGGGCGTCCAGAGGGTACACCGCGGACGACATCACCGTCCTGAAGGGCCTCGAAGCCGTCCGACGACGGCCTGCGATGTACATCGGCGATGTCAGCGCGCGCGGACTCCACCACCTGGTGTATGAGGTCGTGGATAATTCGATTGACGAAGCGCTGGCGGGCTACTGCAAGAACGTCGACGTGACCATGAACGCCGACGGGTCAGTCACCGTTCTTGACGACGGACGCGGCATTCCCACGGACATCCATCCGGAAGAGAAACGATCCGCCCTCGAAGTGGTGATGACGGTCCTTCATGCCGGGGGAAAATTCGACAAGAACAGCTACAAGGTCTCCGGCGGACTCCACGGTGTCGGAGTCTCGGTCGTTAACGCGCTCAGCGCGTGGCTTGACGTCGAAGTCTACAGGGACGGGAAAGTTTACTTCCAGAGGTATGAAAGGGGAGACCCGGTCGCTTCCGTGAAAGTCACGGGAAAATCGGAAAAGGGGGTCACGGGAACGAAGGTCACATTTCTCCCGGACGGCGCGATATTCAAGAATAGATATTTCAAACGTGAAACGTTGGCGGAGCGACTCCGCGAGCTCGCGTTCCTTAATCAGTCGGTAACGCTGAGCATCGAGGATCTGCGGGAAAAGGAGCCGAAAAAAGAGGTCTTTCACTTCGAAGGCGGACTGGTGGAATTCGTGAAATACATCGACGCGACTCGTCCGTCGGTGACGAAGAAGGTCTTCTACTCCAAGGGCCAGGACAAGGACGAAAACGGGCGCGCGGTCGAAGTCGAAGCCGCCCTCCAATACAACGACCAGTACAACGAGAACGTCTTCACCTACGTCAATAATATCAACACGCTTGAAGGCGGAACGCATCTCGTGGGGTTCCGCACGGCGCTGACCCGTACGCTGAACAACTACGCCGCGAAGAACGGCCTCGTGAAAGAAGGAGGGATTCAGCTGACGGGAGACGATTTTCGGGAGGGGCTTACGGCGGTGGTGAGCGTAAAGGTTCCGGAGCCGCAGTTCGAAGGGCAGACGAAGACAAAGCTGGGGAATTCGGAGGTTAAAAGCATCGTCGAGTCCGTCGTCGGCTCGGCGTTGGCGACGTGGCTGGACGAATACCCCACCGAGGCGCGGAGAGTCATCGAGAAGTGTTTGCGGGCAGCGGAGGCCCGGGAGGCGGCGCGGAAAGCGCGGGACCTGACGCGGCGAAAAAACGCACTCGATTCCGGCGGACTGCCCGGAAAGCTCGCCGACTGCTCCATTAACGACCCCGAACACTGCGAGCTTTACATTGTCGAGGGAGACTCCGCCGGCGGAAGCGCAAAACAGGGACGCGACAGGAGGTTTCAGGCGATCCTCCCGATCAAGGGAAAAATCCTGAATGTTGAAAAAGCCCGGCTCCACAAGATTCTGGAGAATGAAGAGGTCCGGGCGATCTTCACGGCAATCGGCGCAGGGGTCGGCGAGTCGTTCGACCCGGCGAAAATCCGTTACGGGAAAATCATCCTCATGTGCGATGCCGACGTCGACGGCTCCCACATCCGGACGCTTTTGCTCACACTCTTCTTTCGTTACATGCGCGGCATTATCGAGCTCGGCCACCTGCACATCGCGCAGCCACCGCTCTTCAAGCTGAAAAAGGGAAAGCAGGAGCTTTACGCATTCGACGAAGACGAAAGAGATGAAATCATCAAACGCCTCAAGAGTGAGAAAAAATCAAAGGGCGGCTCGGAAGAAAAGGCGCCCCCTCCGGAACCGGAAACCGCAGATGGAATTCCTACCGCATCGGACGGGGTCTCGATTTCTCGCTTTAAAGGACTGGGAGAGATGAACCCGGAACAACTATGGGCGACGACCATGAACCCGGAAACCCGCACCGTTCTCCTGGTGACGATCGAAAACGCCGCGGACGCCGACCGGACATTTTCCATTCTCATGGGGGACGAAGTCGAACCGCGGCGCGACTTTATCGAGAAGAACGCGAAATATGTCCGAAACCTCGACGTGTAGGGTCAATCGATCGTAGAATCAATCGGCCACCCAGACGAATGACATGGCAACGCTGAACGAAAAAGTCCTTCCGGTCGACATCGAAGATGAGATGAAGGGGTCGTACATCGATTATTCGATGTCCGTCATCACCGCCCGCGCATTGCCCGACGTGCGCGACGGGCTCAAGCCGTCTAACCGTCGCATTCTCGTGGCGATGAACGACCTGAACCTTGCCCCCGGCCGCGGCTTCAGAAAGTGCGCAAAGATCGCCGGCGATACATCGGGGAATTACCATCCGCACGGCGAGCAGATCGTCTATCCGAGTCTCGTCCGTATGGCGCAGGATTTTAACATGCGCTACCCGCTTGTCGAAGGCCAGGGAAACTTCGGCTCGATCGACGGCGACGATGCCGCCGCAATGCGGTATACGGAAGCCCGGCTCACCCCCCTGGCGATGGAAATGCTGGCGGACCTGGAGAAGGAAACCGTCCAATTTGTCCCCAACTACGACGGCACCCGCGAGGAGCCGACCGTCCTTCCTGCGAAGTTCCCCGACCTGCTCTGCAACGGAAGCTCGGGGATTGCGGTCGGCATGGCGACCAACATCCCACCCCACAATCTCGGAGAAGTGGTCGACGCGTGCATCGCATTCATCGCCGACGAGAATATCTCGAATGAAAAGCTGATGAAGCACGTCCTCGCCCCCGATTTCCCGACCGGGGGAATCATCTATGGATACGACGGCGTCCGGGAGGCGTACACGAAGGGACGCGGCCGGATCGTCGTTCGTGCCCGGGCATCGATCGAAACGACGAAAGGCGACCGTCAGCGCATCATCATCACCGAGATTCCCTATCAGGTCAACAAAGCGTCGCTCGTCGAAACGATCGCAGACCTGGTAAACGACAAGCGCATCGAAGATATCTCCGACATTCGCGATGAATCGGACCGGGACGGATTACGCATCGTCGTCGAAATGAAGCGTGACGGCAACGCCGAGGTTGTGCTGAACAATCTCTACAAGCATACCCAGCTCCAGACAACGTTCGGCGTCATCATGCTCTCTCTTGTCGAGGGGCGGCCCCAGATCCTGACGTTGCGCGACATGGTGCGGCTGTTCCTCGAGCACCGGAACAACGTCATCGTCCGGCGGACCAAGTTCGACCTCGCCGAGGCGGAGAGGCGTGCGCATATTCTCGAAGGATATCTCATCGCGCTCAAGGATATCGATGCCGTCATTAAGCTGATCAAGCAGTCGAAGGACGTGGAGACGGCGCGCGAAGGACTGATGAAGAAGTTCAAGCTGTCCGATATCCAGGCCCGGGCCATTCTCGACATGCGACTGCAGCGTCTGACGGGTCTCGAGCGGAAAAAAGTCGAGGATGAGTACCGCGATACCATCAAACTGATCGAGAAACTCAGGGCGATCCTCGACAACAAGCGCCTCCAGCTGAAGATGATCGAAGAGGAGCTGCAGGAACTCAAGAAGAAGTATGCGGACCCGCGGCGGACGGAAATTGTCTACAAGGCCGAAGAGTTCAGCGTGGAGGATATGATCGCGGAAGAAGAGGTCGTCATCACCATCAGCCATAGCGGGGCGGTGAAGCGCCTGCCGGTTTCCGGCTACCGACGGCAGTCCCGCGGGGGAAAAGGGGTCACCGCCGCAGCCACAAAGGAAGACGACTTCATCGAGCACATGTTCATTGCCAGCACGCACAACTACATCCTGATCTTTACGGATAAAGGACGGTGCTACTGGCTGAAGGTGTTCGAGATTCCCGAAGCGGGAAGGATGGCAAAGGGAAAACCGATCGGGACGATGATCGGAAAGGACCCGGAGGAAACGATCGCCGCGTTCATTGCAGTGAAGGAGTTCGACGATAACCACTTTGTCGTGATGGTTTCGGAGAGGGGGACCATCAAGAAAGTTCTCCTGTCCGAGTTCAGCAACCCGCGGAAGAGCGGAATCACGGCCGCGAACCTGAAAAAAGATGATGCGCTGAAGGACGTGAAGCTGACAGACGGCAAGCACGACATCATCGTTGGCACCAGGGACGGCATGGCAATCCGCTTTCATGAGAGCGAAATTCGTGCCATGGGAAGGTCCGCATCGGGTGTTCGGGGAATTCGACTCGGGAAGGGGGATAAGGTGGTTGGCGCTGTGACGCTTCAAAAAAAGGGAACCTCAATCCTGGTAGCTACGGATCGCGGCTACGGGAAGCGGAGCGAGGAAGACCAATATCGCGTCAGTCATCGCGGCGGCAAAGGGATCATCACCGTGAAGACCTCCGACAAGACAGGCCTCATGGTGGCCATTAAGGAAGTCGTCGACAACGACGACATAGTTGTTGTGACGGGGAACGGCATGGTCATTCGCCAGCACGCCGCGGATATCCGCGTGGCCGGGAGAAATACGCAGGGAGTTCGGCTGATTCGCCTGAACGAGGGAGACGTTGTGACGGACGTGGCGGCAGTCGTCGCAGAGGAGGACGAGGAACGCCGAATTGAGACGGAGGCAAAGGGGGATTCTTCAAAGGTGGCGCCGAAGAGCACGAATGGAGATTCGAAAACCGCCGGTCGCAAATGACCGCGTAGATTCCCGCAGTTACTTCTTTAGTCGCTTCAGAGCGTCTCCAGCCCTCTTATTCAATTCTTGTGCTTTTCCCTGCTGGGCCCCGAGCTGCGCCTCGACCTCCTTTTGGCGTGATGCGACCAGCAATTGATCCGACGTCAAAAGATCCTCGCATGGTTTGAGGGCTTTCTCCGCCTCTCCCCGTCGCGCACCGAGCATCGCATCAACCTCCCTGCGCTTGCCCCCCACGAGCGCGTCATAGCGCGACTTCAAATCTCTCTGGAGTTCCCCAATTTGATCGCCGATAATTTTCTTCGCTTTGGACGCGAGCAGTCCATCCAGGTCCGTGGAAAATGCCGTTTCCATCGTGCCGTCCGATTTCCGCATCCCAACGCGCACCGCGAATGTCTTGAGCGACCGGAGAACCCCTTCCGTCATCCGTTCAACTTCTCCGGTTGCCGGCCGTTCGAATTCAAATTGCACGTCTTCAAACCGGAGTTCGGCGCCGGCCCGCATCCCTTCCGAAGGAACGAAAATGGAAAGCAGGCCGTCGACTGTGGCCCGAGAGAGCTTTGACGGTACGAAATCCTGACTTCCAACGACAATACCTTGCATACGGATGCCGGAAACCCGGGCCGTGCAGCTGTCGTAAGAAGCGGGAGTTCGGCGGTCGAACCGCGCGGAAATGTGAAGATGCTCATCTTCCCCCTTCTGTGCGTCGATATCGACGTCGAGGGCTTTTCCGGTCGCGCGCTGGTCACTCGAAATATCATCAACCCTTCCGACCGCGTGGAAATACTCCGGATTTTTGAGTCGGTCTGTGCCGCCGGATAAAAGCACTCGCCGAATCCAAAACTTCGGATAACTCCGCTCCGCAGGAAAATATATATTCTGCCCGTCGGGAGGTCTCGGCTGGCCGCGTTCGGAATTGCTTCTGAATGACGGCAGAGCATTCCGCGCGAGGTCCAGCCAGGAGAGATAGTGCTCCAGCCGGGCGAAAAGTTCGTTTCCAAAGAGAAGCTCGCTCAGGTCCTTCATCGAAACGTCCGGCAAGCGGGCGTTCTCCTGAACCACGGCGAAGTCTTCCCGTGCAAGTATATTCAATGAGTCGGACGATGAAGAGAGAGTGCGATACGCCGAATCGAGCATACTTCTCTCAATCTGAATGAGCGCACGGGCGCGCCTCAGCGAACCCGCGGCGGACTCAAGCCGCTCAAATGCCGTTTTTCCCGCTGCCGCGGTCTTGATCGCTTTGGTGTCGATTGTTCGGGCGGAGAGTTCCACCGATTGAAGTTCCTTTCTGACGGTGTCCATCTCGGCGCTCGACCGGGAAACGAGCAATGAATCTTGTTTGATCTGCGCCAGAAGCGCATCCGCGCTGCGAAGCGCCCTGAGCGATCCGGGATTCAAGACGGAGTCGGCACGGAATTCCTTCCTGATCCGGTCGAGGTTGAGCATCGGTGCGTGCGATTTCTTTGTCGATTGTACCGAATGAACATCGCCGGAAAGTGTCGAGACCTCATTCGGTTCGGAAGAAGCCGCGTGTTCCTTTTCTGCCACGAAACTGGAGGGTGCGAGCGACCCGTTGGTTTCCCGATCCGCGCCCAGAATCACATCATCGACCTCCATCGATTCAACGATAAATTTTGCGCGCAGGAGCTGATTCGTATTGAGTGCGAAACGAACATTGCCCGATTGAAAGACATTCTTCCATGGGTCATGCGCGTCGCCGACGGCGAGATGCGCAAACCCAATTCCGAGAGGGAAAAGAGACAGATGGAGATTTTCAATTTCCACTCTGGCATGGAAAACGCGTTCGCCGACGCGTTCGAATGCGGCCGTCGCCCCGGCGTCTATGAAGACGAGGGCAAGGCCGGCAATGAGCGCAACGGGAAAGAGAATGAAATACACCGCGCGCTTCCGAATGAGCCCGTCCCCCCCAATGTCAGCGTTCGACGTTGCCTGCCGCGATCTGACGAACCGAGCCACTCCCGCATAGACAGGCAACGCAAGGATCAGCGTTGTTACAAAGCTCCCGAACACCAGGGTATTGTAGAATCTCGTGAGGGGCGCTATGGGGGCGTTGTAAAGAGCCGTCCAGAGCGGTAAGAAGAATGCACAGTCGACGAGAAGGAAGAGACCGAGGCGATGGAAGACGGGGTTGAATGCGAACGCGAGCAGAGTCGTGCCGATGGCTGCGACGGCGGAGGCGGCGATATTGACATCAAGGATGAGGACAAGGAAGAGGATGAGAAAGCTTTGGAGCGTGAGGAGAGGGCAAAACCCGATGAACATTCCAAGCACAACACCTCTGGCGATCTGGCGCGGAGTCTGACCTTTCCATAGAATCTGGACGAACGGATGCAGGGTATGCGGAAGGGTCATCGGTCGAAGCACCGGCGAGCGGTGCTATATGGTACTCGGAAACCCGCCAAAGCGCAAGGCGAGAAGAGCAAAAGACGGCAGGGGAGCCGGTCAGGCGCCGCGGAGGGCGTTGACGATTTTCAGACGTGCCGCATGGACGGCAGGAATAAACCCGCCGATAATTCCCATGGCGAGTGCGAACAGGAGGGAGCTGAGGATCACTTGCGGCGACAGCGCAAAAGAGAATTCGAGCTCGGCGAACGATTGGAAGTTGAGCGTTGAAACGCGGAAGAACTGGAGGAGCGACGAAAGAACAAGACCGAGAGTTCCCCCCACGAGGGCGAGAAGGCATGATTCGAGCAGAAAGGCGGTCAGGACGCTGCGGCGGCGGAACCCGAGTGCACGGAGTGTGCCGATTTCAACGGTACGGTTGGCCACAGCGGCGTACATGGTGATCGTCGCCCCGATCGTTGCGCCCGCGCTGAATATCACGGTGACGAATATTCCGAGGACGCTGATGAAGAGCGACAGAAATTCAGATTGCTCTTCGAAATACTTTCGCTCCACTTTGGGTTCAAATTGATTCAGACGCTGTTCCGCTTCAAACGCACGCTGAAAACTCTCGAACGCCTCGGGCCGCTCAAGCTTCAACGTCATCGAAGAAATCGAATTTCCACGATTGAAAGCGTTGAGGAGCTGAAGTGCATCCCCCCACAGTTCGGAGTCGAAGGCGCTCTTCCCGGCTTCGAACTTTCCCACAATCTTCCATTGGTCCCCGGCAAACTTTACCACGTCGCCGATTTGAGCTCCGGCGAAGCGGCTTTCGATTGCCTGGCCGACAATCAGCTCCCTCGATCCGAACGCAAACATCCGTCCTTCAACCAGCCTTACCTGCGGGCGAAGGGCAAATGCGGGCTCGGAAACGCCGCGTACGGTCACATTGCTGACGCCGTCGCCAATCTTGTTGAGGTTGATCACGACAACCGGTTCGCGTGACACGATCGGCTGGCCGTTAGCCCCTTTTGCGATGTACGGAAGGGTGAGGATGATCGATTGGGTGTCGCCGTCGATGATGCTCGAGATCTCGCCGTTGGAGGATTTCCGGGTGATGATGACGTTGTCGGTTCCGCCCGTTGCAACGAGGGTCTGATGCACGCCATGCGCAAGCATGAGGACGGCGGAGAAGACAAACACGACGAGGGCAACGCCGGCAACGGTAATGCCGGTTGTGAGTTTTCGGGTGACGAGATTGCGGGCGATATATTTGAGCGGAATCTTCATGGAATCCCTCCGTCATCCGATAAAGCGCAGGCCTTCGACGATGGGCGTGCGCATCGCGCGCTGCATGGGGAACAGTGCCGCGGCGACGCCAACAAGAAGCGCAGCGGTTGCGGCCAGGACATACGTGACGGGCTCCACATAAAACACGGGGAACCATGCTTTCGGCACAAACTGCTCGAACATTTTCACCAGTCCGATGGTCAGGGGAACGCCGAAGGCAGCGCCGAAAATCGAGAGCACCAGCGATTCGCCGAAGATCATGGTGGCGATATACTTTGCCGAAAACCCCAGCGTCTTGAACACCGCGTATTCGCGTGTGCGCTCGCGCGCGGACATGATCATGGTGTTGCCGAGAACCAGCATGATGATGCCGACAATAACGAACGAGATGAAATTGATTCCGCCGATGATCACGTTCCCCGACTGCGCAAATCCCTGCTGAAACGCCCGCTCCGTTTCGGTTTTTGTCTCCGCCCTCGAATTGGCGAACAACGCATCGATGTGATCCGACACCTCGGCAGACCGGGCCGGGTCGTCGATCTTGACGATGTACCATCCAACTTCATCCGCCCGTCCCGGACTTTCCTGGCGGATGCGCTCGTTCAGGTAATCCCAATGGAACAGCATCTGTGTGCCGTCAATCGTCTTGTCGCGCGGCCGGTAGATCCCGCGGACGACAAACTCCCAATGTCCCGGATAGATATCGCCGTCCAACGGGATGATATCGCCGAGCTTGAACCCGTACTGTTGTGCAAGGTCCGCGCCGACGATGCAGGCATTGCGTTCGCGCTTGAATTGTGCGAGCTGGTCGGGTTCGATCTGAAACTCCGGGTAAACGTCGAAGTAGGTATCCCCGTCCACGGCCATCCGCGCGAAGAACTGGGATTTGTCTTTGTAGACGCCGCCGAACCAGTTCGCCCAGCTCACACTCCGGACGTTCGGAAGCCGGGCAATCTGTTCCTTGTCCGCGTATGGAAGCGGAAAGATGAACGATATGGCCTGTCGTGTGATGAGCCGGTTGGCAGAAGAGGCCTCGACGCCGGAGTACCATGCGGTAACCACGGTCCGCAGGAAGCCGAACGCGGTGACGGCGATCGCTATCCCCGCAATCGTCAGGACCGACCGGAGCCGGTGGCGGAAAGCGTTGCGTATCGTGAGTCGGAGGATTCGCATCGCGTACTCCTAAATCAATTCTCCCTTATCGAGGTGGCGGACCGTATGGGCGCGCTCTGCGGCGCGCGGGTCGTGCGTGACCATGACGATCGTTTTCTTGAACTCCTTATTGAGCCGATCCAGCAGCGTGAGAATTTCTTCAGCCGATTGCTTGTCGAGGTCTCCGGTCGGCTCGTCCGCGACGAGCAGGGTCGGGTCGGTGGCGATCGCGCGGGCGATTGCAACGCGCTGTTCCTGTCCCCCCGAAAGTTGCTTGGGGTAGTGGTAGATCCTGTCGCTCAGGCCGACAACGCCGAGCGCCAGCTCCACATGTTTGCGGCGCTCAGCTTTCGAAAGCGGCGTCAGGAGCAGCGGAAGCTCGACGTTTTCGTATGCGGTCAGGACTGGAATGAGGTTGTAGAATTGGAAGATAAACCCGACGTGCGTCGCGCGCCATTTGGCAAGCGCGGTCTCGCTCAAAGCGGCGATATCAGTATCGCCTACTGTGATCCTTCCCTGGTTCGGGCGATCGATCCCGGCAACGAGGTTCAGAAGAGTGGTCTTGCCCGAGCCGGAAGGTCCCATGAGCGCGAGGAACTCGCCTTCAGCCACATCCAGCGTGAGCTTGTTCAGGACCGGAATGTCGAAACTATCGCGCCGGTACGCCTTGGAAACGCCTTCAATTCTGATGAGCGGCAGCATGGGGACTCCTGAAATCGGTCGACGGTGACGGTATGCGGGAATCGCTACTCAGGTTTTACTTTTGTGCCGTTGTGAATCTCGGCCGTGACGCTGTCAATCACCTTCTCGCCGGCGGACAACCCGCTCGTGATCTCCACAAAGCTTCCCACGGTTCGTCCCTCCGAGACGACGGCTTCGGTGGCAATGTTGTCGCGAAGGAGGTAGACAACGTGGCGGCCGCTTCGCTCGACGATGGCGGAACCCGGAACCGTCAGGAAAGGTTTGACAGATTCCGTCGAGGGGTCGGAAGGCCGGGTGAGGAACAGCACCTTCGCGCTCATCTCCGGCAGAACGCGGGCATCGTACGACTTAAATCCGACTTTAACAAGAACAGTCGCCTTTGCCCGGTCGGCGGTTGGGACAATCTTTGCAACGTAACCCTGATAGCGCTGGCTGGGATATGCGTCGAGCGTGATCTCACACGGCTGGTTCGGAATAATGCGCTCGATATTCGATTCGGAGACATCAGTCTCAACCTGAAGCGAGGACATATCTGCGATGGTGACAACCGATGCGCGCGACGTCGTGCTGGCGCCGAGCGGCGAGACGATTTCGCCGACGTCGGCGTCCTTTGTCAGAACCGTACCATTGAACGGGGCTCGTATCAGCGTGTAATCCAGGGCAACCTCTGCGGCCTTCAGCGAGGCGCGGGCGATTTCGATGTTGGCCACGGTCCGGTCGTAGCGGGCCTGGGCGGCGTCGTAATCGGATTGCGCTGCGAGCCCCTTGGCGAGGAGCTCTTTCTCCCGGTCGAACGAACGCGTTGCGTCCGTCAGGTCGGCGATGTTCATATTGAGCGTGGCGCGCATCTGGTCGACCTGGGCCCGGATGTCGCTGTCTTCAAGACGGGCGATGACCTGGTCCTTCGTCACGCGGTCTCCCTCAACGACGCCAAGATAAACCATCCTTCCCGTAATTTTCGATGCAACGGCGGCTTTCCGCTGTGCGACGACGTATCCGCTGGCTGTGAGGACTGCATTCGATTGCGCGGGAGACGTCATGGCTGCTGTCACGAGGTGGACTTCAACCGCCGGCGCAACAAGGAGGTTCCACCCGTAGATGCCGGCAGCCGTGAGAACTCCGATAACCGCCAGCCAGAGGGCGACCGTCCGGATGCGAAAGACAGGCGGTGGCGGTCCCGCTTCCCCGGCACGGTTGATGCGCAGCGCCGAAAGGTCGACTTCCTTCGTTTCCACGTGGGTGATTTTGGTTAAGGGTACAGATGAAAACATCAAAGTACTCAAAAAAAATTCCAGCTCCAAAATGATGACCGGGTAGCAACGGCCGGACGCGTATCCACTTTCTCGAGATCGAATTACGACGGGGCTCTCGAAGAGTTACAAAGTCTTCGGTATGGAGAGGACAAAATCGGCGAACGACCCGCAACGACCGGTAAACGTCGGTGATTTTACGCGAAGTGAATTACCGGATATGGAAGGAAGAACGGGACGGAGTCAACTTTTTCCACCTCCCCTTGCGACCAGAATGCATCTCAACCCGGCCCAGGATCCGCAGCATTTGCTTTGCCTTTGCTTCCCGCCTCTGCCGCCATTTCGAGACATCTTTCTTGTCAGCCAGGTCGGACAGGAAGGCCCATTCCGGATTTGGTCGCGTGTGTTTCTCCATCGCTTTCAGCCATGCGACGGCAAATTCCCTATACGTCGGCGCCTTCCCGTCACTCCAGAATTTTCTCGCAACAATTCGTGCGATCGCCCCACTTCTAAAACGTCCTCCCGTTAATCTTTTCAGTAAGGTGGTCATTCTTTTACTGTTCTTGTCATACTGACCGTAGTAGAGTTTGCCTGTCGGACGAACCTTTCTCGGCGCGACATTTAAATGGACGGCGCTCCCCGGGAAAACG
>DATJYV010000004.1:0-2849 GCA_035499415.1 Bacteroidota bacterium | reverse complement strand
ATGACGCGTGTCTTCGGGGTGATCCCCCGGGCGAATGCCTCGGTTATTTCGCTGATGTTCCCGGGAGCGATCGGAATCTTCACCTGCTTCAACACCAGTCCCTCGCGTAGTTCGCGCTGTTTCAGGGTTGTGACCATGCGCGGATAGTCCTGCGTCGTCGTCAGAATCTCGTCCCCCGGCTTGAGGTCGATGCCGAACAGAAGTATTTCCAGCGACTCCGAGGCGTTGCGGGTTATCGCAATCTCTTCCCGGTCGCAGCCGAACGCTTCCGCGAGTCCGGTCCGCACCGTCTCGCATTGCGGCTCGAGGATCTGCCACATGGTGTACGCCGTCACATCCTCCGATTGCCAGATGTAGCGGACGAGAGCTTCGGTGACGAGACGGGGTGAAGGGGAGACCCCGCCGTTGTTGAGGTTGATCATCCCGCGCGTGATGCTGAACGACTGCTGGATATCGAACCAGAAATCCTCGTCACCGGCAACGGCCTCGGGCGTCCGGTCGGCAACTTTGCGCGTTGCGGCGTGCAGGTCGTTCAGAAGGGAAGCGACGGTCGAGGAGGCAAGTGCGGCGAGGCCGAGCCCTTTGCCGGCCATCGTGAGAAATTTTCTGCGGTCGAAGTCCCGTTCGTCAAACGGCATCGTTGGGTCCATCGTCAGACTCCTTCATTGGTGGGCGACAGATGGTAAACAATAAATCTCTGAATTTCAAAGGCGCTCCGCCGCGTTCCGCGCCCGGACAACGTCCAGTGCGTTCCACTCCTCCGCCGTCAGTCCGAACACGATGAGGTCGACGTATCGGCCGTAGAGAAATTCCGCTCCCCTCGCGGTCCCCTCGCGGATGAACCCGAGTCGCTCGATGATCGCACAGCTCCGTTCGTTCCCCACTGCGCACCGGATTTGCACGCGATGCAGCCTGAGCTCGCGGAAGGCGTAATCAACGAGGTATCGGCAGGAGCGCGTGACGATCCCTTTTCCCTGGAATTCGGCGCCGATCCAATAGCCGAGCTCGACCGATTTGTTCAACCAGTCGATCGGGTGATATCCGATCACGCCGGCGAGCGTTCCGCGAAACCAAATCCCGGCCTGAAAACCGAGGTTGCTCCGTCTTTGCTCCTTCGTGTTCTTGATGAACATCCGGGTATGTTCGACGGACGAGTTCGCATCCACCCACGGAAGCCACCGACGGAGATGCTCGCGATTGGCGTGCATGAGGTTGAACAGCGGCTCGGCATCCTCGTCCTGGACGATCCTCAGGAACAGTTCATCATCGACGGTGAAGGTAATCATGGAAGCCGGCTATTCGAGGACGGAAATTTTCAGGGACGTAACCCGCCCCGGCGCGTGGTAGACGTGCTGGCGTGTCGGCCGAAAATCGGCGTCGGATGCCCGGTAGATGTCTTCAAACACTCCCGGGTTTCGGTCGACCAGCGGGAACCACGAGCTTTGGATCTGCACCATGATCCGGTGCCCCTTCAGGAAACGATGAAACACGTCGCGCAGTTCGAATTCCACGAGCGTCGGTTTGCCGGGGGTGAATGGGGATGGAGTCGAGAGGCCGGTCCGGAATTTTCCGCGCATCACATCGCCGCGGAGGAGCATTTGATACCCGGCAAGAGGTGCTGCGGACGGAAGCCGCCGATCGTTTGAAGAAGTGTCGGGGAAAACGTCGATCACCTTCACAACCCAGTCGGCGTCGGTTCCGGAAGTTGAAACGACCAGATGAGGGATGATGGGTCCCGCAAGAGTTACGTCCTTGTCCAGCGGGGGAGTTTGATACACAAGGACATCGGTTCTTCCGGATACGAAACGCTGGTCCTCGTCCATGTACTCGCGGGGAAATCCGAACGTGATTTGTTTCGTGTAGGGAACCGGTTTCGCCGGATCCGAGACAAATTCGTCGAATGGCTTTTCATTCGCTCCAGGCGGGTCGAATGAGAGTCTCCCGTCCTCGCGGGTGTACAGCGACCTGTGGTGAGCATTCCCCGGGGGCCATGACTCGAACGCGTGCCATTCGTTTGCGCCCGTCAGGAATACTGTGACCGCCGGCGGGCGATAGTCGCCCCGGTTTTTGAGCCGTGCGTTGTAGAACGGCAGCTCGATGTTCTTCTGAAAATAGTCCGAGGTATTCGACCCGAACTCAATGGGGCCAAGATGGTCTCCATTCGGGCTCGACCACTGGCCATGCGACCACGGACCCATCACGAGTGCGACCGACGCACCCGGATCTTGCTTCTTGATGGCCGCGTACGTTTTTAACGGGCCGTATAAGTCCTCTGCGTCGAACCATCCACCGACAATCATCACGGCCGGTTTGATCTGTTTCAGGTGGGGAAGGACGTTGAGTTTCTTCCAGTAGCCGTCGTACGTTCCATGGTTCATCAAGTCGTTCCAGTATGAGACTTCGCCGTGGAAGTATCGTTCGTTCGCGTGAGGCAGCGCGCCGAGATTCAGGAAGAACGAGTAACCGTCGTTTGTTCCGTAATCGATCGAACGGTCGCGCGTCTGGGTCGGAACCGGGCGCGGCCATCCGAATTGGGCGTAGAAGTCAAACGCGGCGGTCAGGAAAAACGCGCCGTTGTGATGGTCGTCGTCTCCTATGAAATCGTCGGCGATGGGGGCCTGGGGGGACGTGGCCTTGACGGCCGGGTGCGCACCGATCGTTCCCATCGTCGCGTAGAATCCGGGGTATGAAATTCCGGTGATGCCGACGCGTCCGTTGTTGTGGGGGACATTCTTGACGAGCCAGTCGACCGTATCGTACGTATCCGTCGATTCGTCGATGTCCTTCGTCGAGTGTCTTGACGGGTTGATGGGGCGTAGCTCGACCCATGAGCCCTCGGACATGTAGCA
>DATJYV010000003.1:0-20179 GCA_035499415.1 Bacteroidota bacterium | reverse complement strand
CCGGCGTTTCATCAGCGTTGCTATGCCGCCAGGGACGGCGCGACTGCGCGCAACGGCATTCTCGTCTCGATCGGATTCTGGTTCTTCTTTGATTTCATGACGACCACGACGGGGCTGTATGCCCGCGCAGCAATTCCCTCTCTCTCCCAGCCGATGTTTTCATATCCCGTCCTTGCCGAGCTTACGTTGCCGGTCGTGGCCAAGGGACTCTTCTTCGTCGGCATGATTGCGACGATCATGTCGTCCCTCAGCAGTCTCACCCTCATTTCCGCCATCACCGTCGGCAAGGATATCGTGGGGAGGTTGTCGCGTTCGCCCGACAGGGAAGGGACTGTCGACCGCTGGACGAAGATCGGACTCATCCTCTCGGGACTTTTCTCCATCGTTCTCGCGCTGGCAGTCCCCTCCGTCGTGAGCATTTGGTACACCATCGGCACCTGCATCGTTCCGGGGCTTCTTGTGCCGATCCTGGCGGGCTACACGAAGCGCTTCACCATCCCCGCGCCGTTTGCGATGGCCGCAATGCTCTCCGGATGGGCTCTGTCGACCGCAAGTTTCCTGTACGGGAGAATTCACACCGTCGACGGCGCGCCCGGATATTTCCTTTCCGTCGAGCCGATGTATCCGGGTCTGTGCGCCGCTCTGCTCATTTGGTGCGTCGCACTCGCGCGCCGCAGACGTTGATCCGCGGCTACTTCGTGTCGAGGATGAGCGGCAGGCCGTCCTTCCCCGCGCCGATCACGATCACTTTTGCATTCTGAGAGTTCGCCAGCTTCTCCGTGGCTTCGATCCCTTTCCACTGGAGCAGCTGTTGACTGATGCCGCGCGCCACGATGTTCTGGAAATCCGAAATTCCCTGAGCTTCGATTCTCTTCCGTTGTGCCTCCTGCTGTTCCTTCTGCAGAACGAATAGTTTGCATGACCGCGGGCAGGACGCACGCCAACGCGACCACACCCGCCACCATCGCGGCCATGCGGGTCGACGCGTTTTTTCCGCTTTCAGAGCTTCGTCTGGAGCCGAACCAGGCGACGATTGCGATCGCCGCAATGATTGAAAAGAATATGAATGCCAGGATTGCCTCCGGTGAGATGACCTGTGAACTAACGCGGTTCGATGACATCATAAATGTTTGACTCGCGCGCATCCTTTTTTCCTCCGCCGGTCCACTCTCCCGCGACCCGGCCGACGCTCCGAAAGTCCCCGATCCCCGCCCCTCCGTGGTCGTCCTGCGCGCCGACGACCACCGTGTAATGCCACGACGCCAGCGGCGTTCCGAGAATCGAATTCGGAATGGAGAACTCGATCGTCTTTGAGCCCGCTGAACCGAGGGGATTCCGTTCATCGCCCGCGACGGGCGCGTACTCCGCAATGACATTTCGTTCCGAATCTTCCACCCGCAAACCTCCTCCGACATAGATCACGGTTTCGTACGCGAACCTCGACGGAAGGACATAGCGCGCATTCCGTCCGATGAGCGTCTGACCCGAGCCGGGCTTTCCGTCCTTGTCGATGGCGATGGCAGCGAACGTCAGCTGGAATCCGTACTCCGGATGCCAGCCGGGGTCGGAGAGGTTGCGGAAACGAAGCATGAACGTTGTGTTCCGGTCATCAGAGCGGACGGTAAAGCGCGTAACATCGAGACTGCCCGGCTTGAGGTACGGGGTGGACGGGTAAACATACGAGCCGGGTCCCCGGTCATCACCCGTTGGATCGTCGGCCGCGTAGAGGAGCGTGGCAGTCGGGCTGGGGAGTTTGATTTCCGCGTTGCTGAGCATTCGATGGGCTGCGGCCCGGAGTGCGCGGAGGTTTGGATCGATCCGCGGCGTCGCGAGGTGGATGCCGCGCAACTCGTCGAGCGATGCGAGCGGTTGGAGCGCGCTTGTGAGAGAAGTCGAGTCGGAGTCGTATCGCCTGGTTACTCCGTCGGCGCTTGCGACGAAAGAGAGTTCGCTGCCGGTGTTGAGAATGAGGCGACAGAGGCGTCCGCGTCCCTCGTCGATCGGAACGCCGACCACGATGCTCGTCGGGGGGAGAATCGAATCCGAACGGAGGGTCACGGCGGCGCCGCCGGACGTGCGGCTGTAATCGAGCAGAATGTTCCCGGAGCCGACGGGAATGTTGCACGAGAGATGCCCGATTGCCGCGGGAAGCTCCGGATAAATCCACACATCATGGGAGAGCGCATTGACCGAGATACCGGCATACGCCTGATAGGCGACGCGTATGAATTCCGCAAGCCCCCAGGCCTGGGAAAAAGCTCCGGAGAGTCGCGGCTCGGTCTCGCCGGGACGGGGAGCCGCATCAATCAGTTCCGAAAGCGTCCCCACTGCGCCGCGGTCCAAAATCTGATGGACCATCGACTGGGTGACGGTGAACGCCAGATTCGATTTGCCAAGCTGGCAGGCATTCTGGATCCACGGACCCGCGAGCCACGTCCAGACGATGCCGTTGTGGTAGGCGGCATCCTGAACATAAAAGGGTTCGTAGTGATGGAAGGGATGAAAATTCGGGTCGTCCTGCGAGAGCGATGCGACGCCGTGAGGATAGACGAGGGTTTGGGTGATGTTCAGGAAGACCGTCTTCCGGACGACCGGGTCGTCAATGAATTCGAGCGTCAGGAGCTGGTTGGGGCGGACGGAGCTGTCAGCCGAGCCGTCGGAGCGCAGATGGTCGACGACGAGTCCCCTCGCACTATCGACAAAGAAGCGCTGGAAGTTCGAGTACGTGCGGTCGCTCATCCCTTCCCAGCGTCGCGCGCTTTGTTCGTCTCCGTTCGAGTGGGCGAAGAGCGATGCGATATTGAGAGCGCGGATCCAGAGCGCCTGAATGTCGTTCGCGCGGTTTCCCCGCGGGCTCCATGGCCCGTCGGGTCCGACCGCATCCATCCATGTTTCCGCATCCCCGTGCGTCAGAAATCCGAATCGGTCGAGGTGATGGAGTATGGTACCTTCGACCGCCCGCTGGACGGTCGGGTACAGCCTCCGTGCAAGTGCGGTATCGCCTGAATAGTTGACGTATTCGTAGAGGGCGTACAGGAACCAGAGTGTCCCGTCCGCGGTGTTGTACGCGATCGAATTGGTCGTGACAAGATTGGGAATTCGTCCGAAGTCGGGACTCGCAGGATTTTTTTCCTGCCAGGCCGCGAACGAAAGAAGGATCGACCGGGCATCGGCGAAATCCCCGGTGACGAGGGTTGCGCCGGGAAGAGCAATGAACGAATCGCGTCCCCAGTAGTCGCTGAACCAGGGAAGTCCGGCGAATATGCCCTTGGTGCGTTGGTTCATGATCAGCGCATCCATCGAAAGCGTTGCCCATGCGAGCGCTTTGTCCCATTGCGGGTCATCGGTCCGGAAAAAAGCGCGGTCGAGAATCTTCTGCATTCGCGCTTTCCTATGCTCTACAAGGCGAGGGAAGTTTGCCGAGACGAACCTGGCGAGCGCGACAGTTTCATCCCGGGAATCCCCCGCGACAACCACGGCCGTTGCTTTTCTGTCCACCACTCCCCCCTTGACGGACGCCGGAGAAAAGAGCTGCGCATGGTCGATGCCGGATGCAGTCCATCCGGCGGTCTGGCCGGCGATCATGAGGCCTATCCAGACCGGATAATTTTCGCGGTCGGTTCTCGCGGGATGGTCTTTGCGGGCGACGAGGAGCACACCATCATCGTACGCCGTAACATAACTTGAGCTATCCTGTGAATTCCGGAAGAATGCCGACGCGGAAATCGAATCCCCCTGGAGCCGGGAATAGTCGAAGACAATGGCGTCGAGGGAGTCGAGAAGGGTGATGACCTCCCGGCTCTGGTCCGCGTAGGTGCGCGTGAGCTGATACGGAAGGACGACGGAGTTCCGCACTTCGCTCCCCCGGAGCGCTTTTCCGTCGATGCTCACGCGAACGTCCGAGAGCACGGTTGTCGACATGATCGTCCATCCCTCCCATCCGGATCGTGGTTCGGCGTTGGATTCCAGATACAGGAACCCCGATTCCTTGTTGGTGAAGGAAACTTCACGCGATGTGTCGCGGACCTGAATTGCCAGGTCGTCGATGGCGAGGGGCTTGAGTATTTCGGCCCGGCGGGAACATCCGGCCAGCAAGGAAAGAGCGAACAGCAGGGGAAGGGACAGGTTTCGATTCACGCGCTGACCCGGAAGCGGTCGATGAAAAGTAATGAGAATTGGAGCGGGAAAGAAGAGAAGAACGAACATATCTTGCCGATGCTTATCGCAAATCTGGTAACTGCGGACAAAAACGATTATATTTTTTTGTGATTTCAACGCGGCGTGCGACATTCGTGCTCCTGGGGTTCATCTGGCTTTCGTGCAGCGACGCCCCGCATGATAATCCGCTCGACCCTCACTCCACCGCGTACTCGGGAAACACGAGCCTCAGCGGCAAGGTGACCATTTTGAATGAAGGCACGGCGATTGCCGGCGCCACAGTTTCTTCGCTCGAAGACAGCATTTCGGTGGTCTCCGACGCCAACGGTGCATACAATTTTTCGCGCATTGGCGCAGGTACGAAAACGGTCGTCTGCCGGTTCTCGGGCTACGTCGGCGACACTTCCCGTGTGTCGTGCGAGCCGGGAGCGAACGCGGTCCTTAATTTCTCCTTGAACGGAGTACCCGTCGTCCTCTCCGCATCGATCCTCACCCGAAAAATCGACCAGTACTACCCAAGTCCGCAATACTATGTCGACATCAGCGCGTCCGTGACGGACCCCAACGGCATCACCGACGTCGACTCGGTCTGGTTCGCGGTCGACACGCTCACGTACCCGATGACCTACTCGGTCAACACGAAGGAATTCGTCACGACGATCTACAAATACGACCTCCCAACGAACACCATCCAATGGCTCGTCGGCAAGCCGTTGAGCATCGTAGGCATCGACTTCTCGAAGGCGACGGGCGTCAGCGCGCCGTTCTATGTCACGCGCATCATCGAGGACGGCGCCACGCCGCTCTCTCCGTCGCCGTTCCAGAATGACACGACGACCTCGACTCCCTTGTTCACCTGGTCGCCGCCCAATGTCACCTTTTCCTACACCTACACGGTCATCGTCTCTCAGGTCAATTCGGGGACCGAAACTGTCGCCTGGACGTACGCGGGCCTCGACTCGTACTACGAACAACTGCAATACCCCACCGACGGAAGCGTTCCGTCTCTCGCGCCGGGCTCGTATGTCTGGACGATATCCGTCATCGATGCGTTCGGCAATTTCATGCGGTCGAAGGAATCCGCATTTCTTGTCCAATGACTGAAACCGCGAAGCCGGCCGACAATTTCCAGGCGCTGTTTGATGTGGCGCGAACGCTCCAATCGATCCAGGACGCCGATGCGCTCCTCGAGAAGATTCTCGAAATCGCCATGACCCATCTGAGCGCCGAGCGGGCCTGTCTCCTCCTGCGCCAGGGACCGGACGAGGATGGCTACGCGGTCGCTGCCTTCAGGAATTTTTCGACGAAGGAGACGAGCGATGCGTTTGCGGCTTCATCGTCCGTCGTGAAGAAGGTGATGACGACCGGCGAGCCGGTGCTGACGTCTGATGCCCTCACGGATCGCCGCTTTGTTGCATCCGAGAGCATCATCGCGCAGAAGCTTCTTTCCATCATCTGCATTCCGCTCCGGAGCGGAGATCGCGTCGGGGGCGCCGTCTACCTCGACAGCAGCGTCTCCCGCAAGGCGTTCACCGACGACGCCCTCAAATTTCTGACCGTGTTTGGAAACCTTGCGGCTCTGGCGATCGATAACGCGAAACGGTACGCGGGGCTCCGCGAGGCGAACCAACGGCTGATCAATGAGGTGAGTGCAAGCAGGATTTCGCCGTCCATCGTCGGCACGAGCCCGAAGTGGAAGAAGGTCATGGAGCTCGTCCAGCGCGTGATTGACGTGGACGCAGCCGTCCTGATCACCGGCGAGAGCGGGACGGGGAAGGAGCTCATTGCGCGCGCGGTCCACGAGAACGGAAACCGCCAGGAGAAAGCATTCGTCGCCGTCAACTGTTCGGCAATTCCCGAACAATTGCTCGAGAGCGAGCTCTTCGGCTATGTCCGGGGAGCGTTCACCGGTGCGGGAGCGGATAAGAAAGGATTGGTGGAAGTTTCCGACGGCGGGACGATGTTCCTCGACGAGATCGCGGACCTCCCGCTGGCGATGCAGTCCAAACTTCTCCGGCTCCTGCAGGAAAAGGAATACCGGAGGGTCGGCGACACGAAGAACCGGAATGTGGACATCCGCATGATCGCGGCAACGAACCGGAATCTGCCGGACGAAGTGAAGGCCGGTCGATTTCGCGAGGACCTTTATTTTCGGCTGAATGTCGTCGACATCCATCTTCCGCCGCTCCGGGAACGGGCGGAGGACATTCCCGCCCTCGCTCGTCACTTTTTCAAGAGGGCGTGCGAGACCCATCGGCGGCCTGTCGAATCCATCGGGCCGGAGGCGATGGCGTGGCTTTACCATCAGGAATGGAAAGGAAATGTGAGGGAATTCCAGAATGCGATCGAGCGTGCCGTGGTCCTTTGCCGCGGGAAGCAGCTGACGCAGGAGGATTTTCTCACAGGAGGCGAGCACGCATCAAAATCGCTCCGGTCGCTCACGCTCGCGGAGCTTGAGCGCCAGATCATCGAAGGAACGCTCGCGGAGATGCAGGGAAACCGGACGAGGACGGCCGAACGGTTGGGAGTCTCATTGCGCTGGCTCCAATACCGTCTCAAGGAATGGGGGAAGGAATAAATGACGTTTCAGATCGAGGAACAACTGAGCGAGAGCGGAACGACGAGCGTCTATCGCGCGTTCGACCCGCGATTGCATCGGCGCGTGCTGTTGAAGGTGTTGAAGAAACACTTCGCCCACGATGCCGACCTTCGTGACCGGTTTACCCGCGAGGCCCGCGCGTGCGCTGCGCTCCGCTCGGAGCACATCGTTCGGATTTTCGACCTGACGGAGTTTGACGGCTCTCCCGCCATCGCGATGGAATATGTTGAGGGAAAAAGTATCAGGGAAGTGATTGCCGGGGGAGACGACCGGTCCGTCGCATTTGCAAGGAGAATAGCGGCCGATGTGCTCGAGGCGCTCTCGGCTGCTCACGCAAAAGGAATCATTCACCGTGACATCAAGCCCGGCAACATTCTCCTCGGCCCTGACGGGACGGTCAAGGTCACAGACTTTGGGCTCGCAACGCTTGCCCAAACGTCGACCCTGACGCGTGAAGGGATGGTCCTCGGCACGCCGGCATACATGTCACCGGAGCAGATCCGCGGGGAGAAAGTGGACGAGCGGTCGGACCTGTTTTCGCTCGGTGCAACGCTCATTGAGGTCACGACGGGAACGAGGATCTTCGAAGGGGAGACGTACGGAGAATGCGTGAACAAGGTCATGGGATGGAAGGTCGAAGAGCTCGACACCATCCTTGCCGGGGCGCCGGCAGATTGGATTTCGTTCGTGAAGCGGTTGATGAATCCGCGGGCCGGAGAACGATTCGCCTCGGCCGCCGAGGCATACAGGACGCTTGTGGGGGATTCGCCTAAGCCGTCGGTGGATGAACGGAAAAATCGTGCGCCGCGATACCTTTTGATGTTTGCGGGAATCTTGGTTCTTGCGGCCATCGGCATCTTCTCCCTCAGCGTCAACAAACCGAACGTCTCGGGGTCCCCCGACATCGAACGAAAGCCGGGGGCGGATTCGAGCGTATCGGCGTTGCGATCGCATGCCGACCAGCGGGGGGACGAGAAGACGGAGAAGCCGGAGCACATTTCGCCGGCTCCAAAGCTGGGCGCCGCCGGGACAAGACAGGCCGGTGCCGGTCCGGCCGATTCCGGAAGCGTCCGGCTCTCCGCGATCCCGTGGGCGAAAGTGTACATAGATGACCAGCTCATCGGCGAGTCGCCGATCGCACAGGCGCTCCAGCTTCCTGCCGGCTCGCACACGGTCGTTTTCTCACATCCGTCGTTTGACCCGATCATTGAGAAAATCGACGTGAAGGCAAACAAAACTTCCCTGGTCACGGGAAATTTCCTGGAACTCGCCGGCTATCTGCACTGCAACGTCTCTCCCTGGGGAGATGTGATCGTGGACGACCAGTACCGGGACACGACGCCGATGAGCAAACCGATCCCTCTCTCCGCAGGAAGTCATCGCGTCCGTTTTCACAACCCCGGCTTTGCCGATATCGCGCAAACAGTCACCATCGTCCGGCACGATACCGCATCGGTTTCCGTCACCTTCAACCATCCCGCGCGATGAAGAAGTTCTTCATCGTCTTGTTGGGGCTCGCGGCCGCCGTGCCGTTGTGCGCGCAGAGCTCTGAGCGGGATTCGGCGATGACCGCCATCCAGAAGTTGTACAACGACGGGCAGTACGCCCAGGCCGAGCTCGAAGCCCGCCGCCTCGCCGAATCAATTTCCGCGGACGATTCCGCCCGTATCGGTCCTGAAAAGATGATCGCGTTTTCGCTCGTGGCCCTGGGGCGTAACTCCTCGGCGCGCGACCATTTTCTTGCGATCCTCCGTATCGATCCAACATTCGACCTCGACCCGCTTCTCACCTCACCAAAGATCCTCGCATCGTTCCTCGAGGCGAAGTCATCCGTTGAGGCCCAACGACGCCCCCCCGAAGCGTCGGCGGCACATGGTGGTGCTTCACCCCTGTCGGTTCCTACATTCCGGGTGATTCTCTTTCCGGGATGGGAACAGCTTTACGAGGGAAGGACAACGCCCGGTTACGTTTTCGCCGGTGCCGGGGCGATTACGTTGGGCGGAGGGATCACGTGCGAAATCCTTCGTGCCTCAGCCCGCAGGGACTACCTTTCGGCGCGAACGACGACGGACATTCAGTCCAAGTACGAAACGTACAACCGATATTATAAATCCGAGAATTTCTTTTTCCTTGCATTTGCTCTCGCCTATGTCGCCTCGGAGATCGATGTGTTTACAGCCCCTTCGCCGGTCGATATCCAAATCCCATCATCCGTGTCTGCGGCCCACGGCATGCGCATTTCGCTGAGCCGCGCATTTTGACATGCACAACGTGCGCTTCGGCGCGCACGATTTGCATGGTACTCAACCTCCTTCTGTCCCTTCTCTCGGTATTTCATCGTTTTTCCCGCGGCCCGGTTCTTGCACTACCGGGGTTGCTATATTATCAGGTCGAAAACGCTGCGACAACATCTTGAAAGGTCGTGCCATGAAGAAACTGATACTCCTTGTCTCAATTCTCGTTTGGTCCATTCCTTCGGTGCTCGTCGCTCGAGACGATCGCGGCAATACGTCGGGAAGCGTTGTGTTCACGTCAATCCCCCCAAATTACGGTGAGGTCGGGGTCGTCTACACGTACGACGCGCACGCGGTTGCACAGGACAGCGGTGTCGTGCACTACTTTTTGGCGCCGATGGCAGCGGCGGTGGGGGTGCCTCGCGTATCGCTCGATTCCGTCACGGGAGTCATGACGTGGAAGCCGAACATGCGCGGCTGGTACGGATTCGGCATAATGGCAGTTTCGGATCGCGGAGGGAGAGGATTCCAGCAGTTTCAGGTCATGGTAACAGGCGGATATGGAATTATCCAGGGGAAGGTGACCGACACGTTGAATCTTTCGGTCGCGGGAATCGTCGTCGAGGCATACAAGGTCGCTCTCGATTCATTCATCGTCGGTCCGGCGAATCAACAGTTTGACGGCGGTGCATTCTCCTACTCTGCGGTTACCGATCAGCACGGCAATTACCGCATTGCAGGAGTCGACCCGGGTCCGTACAAACTCCGGGAATTTTCACCCCTTGGCCTTTACCTCAGTCAGTGGTATGACGGCAAGCCGGGTCCGGAAACCGCCAATATCGTCATGGTCTCCGATACCCCCGCAGTGTTGATCGCGGACTTTAGCGTCCGCAGAAGCATCTCCTACAGTGTCGGCGGCACCGTGACGGATAGCGTCGGCGCGCCCGTGAAGTCGGCGACGGTATTTCTGGTCGACGCCGGTTTTGCGCTGAATGGTAATTCGGCAACGGTGGATTTCCGGCAGTTCCTCGATGGCGCCCCGGGTGACCTCCGGCTCGACGGCCCGTCGCCGTACGTCCGGAGAGCGAGTGTCGATTCAACCGGTTCGTATGTCATCAGCGTGCCCATGAGCGGGGCGTATATCGCGTTTGCGAAAGCTCCGGGTTACTTCACCCAATTCTATCAAGGACAATCGAACCCCCTGTCGGCGACGATCATTCAGGTTCAAGGGAGCATCGTCGGAATAAATTTCACGCTCACATCATTCCTCAACCTGCCTCCGTCTGCGCTTGGCTCGATCTCGGGAATGGTGGAGGATACGTCGCTGCACGTCGGCGTTCGCGCACGCGTCATTGCCCAGCGCGACCCGTGGCACGGGCCGGACACGGATCCCCGGTCGCGTTCGTACGTGACCGACACCGATTCAACGGGTGCCTATTCCTTCAGCACGTTGATCCCCGGCTCGTACGTCGTGCTTGCCCTCCCGCTCGGGAATTACGGACCGGCATTTTATTCGAGCGACACGGTCAACTATCGGTGGAAGAGGGCGACCCCTGTCACGGTTGACGGGAACTCGGTTTCCAACATCAACATCTTCGTGCGGCCGCTGTGCACTGCGATGAGGGGATTCACCTCCGTCGGCGGACGAGTCCAGGCATCATCCCTCTCGGTTTCCGGAGCGATCGTGTACGCCATGCGCGACAACCAGACCGCGGGCTTCGCAATATCCGGCAATGGAGGCGCGTATGCCATTGCGGGTCTCGCTCCCGGAACGTACAGCGTTATTCTTGACAAGCCCGGCTATGAAGATGCCGGAGACAAGAACTCGACGGTGGGATACACGCCCGGGGGTTCTCCGGTTCCCGGGAATGCCGATTTCAACGTCTCATCGGTTGCGGCGGTTGAGCAGACTTCCCCGACGGTGCCGGCCGCATATTCGTTGAGCCAGAATTATCCCAATCCCTTCAACCCTTCAACGACAATTCGGTACGCGCTCGCAAGCCGGGGCGTTGTTTCCCTGAAAGTCTTCAACATCCTCGGGCAGGAAGTCGCGACGCTGGTGAGTGCGGTGCAGGAGGCGGGATCGTACCAGGCGACATTCAATGCCTCTCGCCTGACGAGCGGAATTTATTTCTACCGACTCAAAGCCGGAAATTTTTCTGACGTGAAGCGAATGGTATTGCTCAAGTAAGCAGGCACAATCTTCCTGGAGGAGCTCGTAGTCGGGTCCCGTGTGCGGGATGAGGAGAAGTTGCCGTGAGGTGGGAGTAGGGATCCGGCATCACGAGATAAGCGCGGTCTGAAGAGGCCGCGCTTTTTTTATTTTCGGCTGGTTCCTTCCTGTCAAACACTCCTTGATTCTTTCTTCCTCAACGCATACCTTCATCATCCGTTCTCTCCTTTCCCGACAGGATAAACTCGTCTCACAACTGAGAACCCGCAATTCCACCATGATCTCCGATGCGCGATGACCGGGCAACGAAGAACTTTGGAGAACGGTCTTTCTATCCGCGAGGCACGAAGCGAAGACCTGGAGATCGTCCTCCGACACCGAATGAGCATGTTCCTCGACATGGGCTACCGCGACCGAGAGGTTCTCGAAAAGGTCGAAAAAGAGTCTCGAAAATTCTTTTCAGAGCACCTTGACAATGGCCGGTATCGCGGCTGGTTTGTCGAGAATGCAAACCACGAGGTCGTCGCAGGTGGAGGGGTCGTCATCCATGATTATCATCCCCAGGGGGTCGACCCGACGCTGAGAAGGCCCGTCATTGTAAATATGTACACGGAACCTTCGTACCGGCGTCAGGGGCTTGCACGGGAGCTCATGAACATCATGGTCGAATGGTGCAGGAAGGAGGGATTCGGCACGGTGCTTCTGCATGCCAGCAACGATGGGCGCCCACTTTACGAATCCCTTGGTTTCAAGCCGACGAATGAAATGCGGCTGATGCTCAGATAGCATTCGAATGGAAGCGGTAGCCGGACAATCGTGATCATTGGAGAGTAGTATGATTATCAAACCCATCATTTTTGGCGCCACGGGTATGGTCGGGGAAGGAGTCATGGATGTTGCGTTGCGCCATCCCGAAGTTGAATCGGTGCTCGTCGTTGGCCGAAAATCATGCGGGGTAAAACACCGGAAACTGCGGGAACTGGTGCACGCCGATTTTTTCAACTGGAATTCGGTCGAGGAGGATTTGAAGGGATACACTGCATGCTTTTTCTGCCTCGGTGTGTCGTCGGTCGGAATGAATGAGCAAGACTACACGAGAATGACATACGACCTGACGATGAATGCCGCGAAGACTCTCGTGCGGCTGAATCCGCAGATGACGTTTTGCTATGTGTCCGGAACCGGCACCGACAGCACGGAGAAAGGGAAGATGATGTGGGCGCGTGTGAAAGGGAAGACGGAGAACGACATCGCGAAACTCCCGTTCAAGGCGACGTACGCCTTTCGCCCCGGATACATCAAACCGATACGAGGTCTGAAGCGGGCCCATTGGTTCTCGACCGCCGTCGCTCCGGCTTATCCGATCATGAGACTGCTCGCACCAAACCAGGCGTGCACCCTGGAGGACCTCGGGCTCGCAATGATTCGGGTGACCGCACACGGTTATCAGAAACGCGTTCTTGAAAATTCTGATATCACAAGTCTCGCGCAGTTGAAGGCGGAATGATTCCGACCGGCCTGCTTTCCCTGGTCCTCTCCATCGTCCCCGCTGCATCAGGGCAGAATCGGAATTCGTATTCGACTGTTTTCTACACGAACGGTTCTCTCCGACTTGAAGCGTACCTCTTTCGCCCTTCCGGCGATGGACCGTTTCCGGTCGTTATCTATAATCACGGCTCCCGCGTTGGCCAGGAGAGGGCGGAGCGTCCCTTTGCGTATGTCGGATCGCTCCTGACCCGGGAGGGTTACGGGGTTCTCGTGCCCGAGCGTCGCGGATATGGAAAATCGGAAGGAGTGGAATACAGCGGGGAGGTTGGCGGGGATGTCGCGGAAAAAGCTCTCGGCCGGCTGCGGGCCGAGTCGGATGATGTTCTCGCCTCGCTGGCGTTTCTGAAAACGGTCCGCTGGATCGACACGACCAGGATCGGCATCATGGGTTGGTCCCTCGGCGGAATTGTGTCGGTGTTCGCCGCAAGCGGGAGTGACCGCTTCTTCGCAGTCGTCGATCAGGCGGGAGGGTCGCTCATGTGGAAGCGAAGTCCGGCGCTCCAGGCCGCACTTCCGGAGGCAGCAAAAGGCATTCGCGTTCCCATTCTTTGCATGGCAGCGGAAAACGACGCGACGGTGGAGGCGGTGAAGAGCGTTGCGGCTGCCGCCAAAAACGCCGGAGGGAACCAGGCTGTCAAAATCTACCCCCCATTTTCCCCATCGCAGCCGTCGAACATCGCACCCGGCCATTTGATCTTCAGTGCGGAAGGCATGCACATCTGGGGGGCCGACGTTGTCGCGTTTTTTAACGAGCACCGAAGGCGTTGATCCGATCTCTCGTGTTCCCCACGCAAGACGGTCTGCAGGATCCATTCCGCAATGCAATGTCAGAATTGGGAATTCGGGAGGATCGTGCAAATACTTCTGCTTCTGCATTGACTTCCCGCCCGCTATTTCGTTAGTTCTTATAATCATCGGAACACCTCCCCGCGCTCCTTGCGCCCTCGTGTTCGCGATTCATTCGTTTCCTCTCCCCGAAAGGCAGACCGGTCGATGAACATCCTCCTCGTTTCTCCGGAATATCCCGATACGTTCTGGAGTTTTAAACACGCTCTCAAATTTGTCTCGAAGAAAGCCAGCTTTCCGCCGCTCGGATTGCTTACCGTCGCGAGCATGCTTCCGGCGGACTGGACCAAGCGCCTCGTCGACATGAATGTCGCGAGTCTGACCGACAAGGATCTCCTGTGGGCCGATTATGTATTCATCAGCGCGATGTCGATACAGAAACAATCCGTCCTTGAAGTGATTCAAAGGTCCAGGTCGTTGGGGAAAAAAATCGTGGCAGGAGGTCCGTTGTTCACGTCCCACCCCGACGATTTTCCCGAAGTCGACCACCTGGTGTTGAACGAGGCGGAGGTTACGCTGCCGCTCTTCCTCCAGGACGTTGCATCGGGTGCGGCGAAGCATTGCTACACATCTGCCGAGTGGGCGAATGTCGAATCGACCCCGATCCCTCTCTGGAATCTCATCCGTCATAAATACTACTCCTCGCTGAACATTCAGTATTCACGCGGATGTCCGTACGATTGCGAATTCTGCGACATTACCGTCCTCTACGGCCGCGTTCCCCGTACAAAAACCCGGGAGCAGATCGTTGCCGAACTCGACGCCCTCCTCGCCGCCGGCTGGAAAGGGGATGTCTTTTTTGTCGACGACAATTTCATCGGAAACAAAGTGAAGCTGAAGAACGATATCCTCCCGGCAGTCATCGCCTGGATGAAAAAAAATCGTCATCCGTTTGCGCTGTCGACCGAAGTCTCCGTCAACCTCGCCGACGACGAGGAACTGATGCAGATGATGGTCGACGCCGGGTTCGACATGGTCTTCGTGGGCATCGAATCTCCGAATGAAGAAAGCCTCCTTGAGTGCAGGAAGATTCCGAACAAGAATCGGGACTTGCTGGCGAGTGTTAGAAGGATTCAGGAAAAAGGGCTGAGGATCAGCGGCGGATTCATTCTGGGATTCGACAGCGACCCGGCGGCGATATTCGACCGGCTCGCGACGTTCATCCAGGAGAGCGGCATCATCACCGCCATGGTGGGATTGCTCAATGCGCCTCGCGGGACACGGCTGTACAAACGCCTTCTTACCGAAGGACGATTGCTTCAGACATTTACCGGCGATAACACTGATTTCTCGATGAACTTTGTGCCGAAGATGGATGTCGAAGCCCTTCGGAATGGATATCGGAAAGTTCTCAAATCCATCTACACACCGAAGTACTACTACGCCCGCGTAAAGGATTTTCTCGGGAATTATGCACCGCCGAGGATTTCATCCGGAAGATTCAAACTCGTACATGTGAGCGCCCTCTTGAAATCCATCATACTCCTGGGCATCATCGGCAGGGAGCGAATCCAATACTGGAAATTATTCTTCTGGTCCCTCTTCACGCACCCCCGGCTCTTTCGATGGGCAATTACGTTTGCGATCTACGGCTTCCATTTCCGCAAGATCTTCGAGCAGGAAATCATGAACCTCCGGGGGTAGAGGTCGATTTTTGGGGGCATTTCCCGCAACTTTTTTCAGTAACATCAGTCCAATCTATTCGTATACTGTGGGTCACGGCGCCGGGTCGTGACCGGTCAGCCGTTGAACGCCTCGAACCCTCCACGTTTACACCACTGCAAGGAGTTTCCGTCATGCGCATTCACTCTCTTCCCGTTGCACTCGCTTTAATATTGACAGCGTCGTTCGCCCTGGCCCAGGACGCGGCACTCTGGCTTCGCTATCCTGCCATCTCGCCGGACGGACAGACGATCCTCTTCGAATACAAGGGGGACATCTATTCCGTCCCCGCTTCCGGCGGCACTGCAACGCCTCTCACGCTCAGCGAGTCGTACGAATTCGCCCCCGTTTGGAGCCATGACGGCAAGAGCATTGCGTTCGCATCGGATCGGTACGGAAATTTCGACGTCTTCGTCATGCCCGCAACGGGAGGCGAAGCGAAACGGCTGACATTTCATTCAACCCGGGAGATTCCGAGCAGCTTCACCGCGGACGATAAGGCGGTCCTTTTTTCCGCCTACCGCCAGGAGGTCGCAACGACCGCGCAGTTCCCGATCGGGCTCATGAGCCAGCTCTACAGCGTTCCGGTGACGGGGGGCCGTGTCAGTCTCGTCCTTCCCGTTCCGGCACTCGACGCGACGGTCAACGCCACGGGAGACAAGTTGATTTATCACGACATTAAAGGATACGAGAGCGACTGGCGCAAGCATCACACGTCATCCGTCACGCGCGATGTCTGGATGTACGACTTCAAAACGAAAAAGTACCGGCAACTTTCGACGTTTGCCGGTGAAGACCGAAATCCCGTGTTCGATTCGAACGACAACGATTATTACTACCTGAGCGAGCAGAGCGGCTCGTTCAACGTCGTCAAGAGTTCCCTTGCGGACCCATCGAACGTATCGGCCGTCACGCATTTCTCGAAGAATCCGGTCCGGTTCCTCACGCGATCGAAGAGCAATACCTTGTGCTTCGGCTACGACGGGCAGATCTACACGATGCAGCCGGGAGGCGAGCCGGCGAAAGTACCGATCCGCATCGCGGAAGACGGGCGCGAGACCATCGACAAGATCGTCCCGGTGAACGAAAGTTTTACGGAGGCGAAACTGTCTCCCAACGGAAAAGAGTTTGCCTACGTTTTTCGCGGCGAGATTTTTGTCACGAGCATGGAGGGGGGAATCACGAAGCGCATCACGAACACGCCGTACCAGGAGCGGAGCATCAATTTCAGTCCCGACGGCCGCTCGCTGGTCTACGCCGCGGAGAAAGACAACAACTGGAATGTGTACATGGTGAGCATTGCGCGGAAGGAGGAGCCGTATTTCTATGCGTCGACGCTCTTGAAACAGGAAACGGTTATCGCGACGCCCGCGGAGGAGTATCAGCCCGCTTTTTCTCCCGATGGAAAAGAAGTCGCCTATCTCGAGAACCGCGTCACGCTCAAGGTCGTCAACCTCGCGAGCAAGGAATCACGCACGATCATGACCGCGGAGCATAATTATTCTTACGCCGACGGCGACCAGTACTACCAATGGTCTCCCGACGGAAAATGGTTTGCCGTGCAGTTTGGTTATCCCGAACGAATATTCACGTCGGAAGTCGGACTGGTATCGGCGGACGGCAAGGGGGAGATCCATGACCTGACGCTGAGCGGCTACGACAACTACAATCCCAAGTGGGTGCTGGACGGAAAGGCGATGATCTGGGGGTCGGACCGGGAAGGAACGCGGGAACAGGGAGGCGGCCTTGTGACGGCCGACGTCTACGGTCTGTTCCTTACAAAGGAGGCATTCGACCGCTTTAACCTCTCGAAGGAAGAATTTGCGTTGCTCAAGGAGCAGGAAGACAAACAGGAAAAGGATAAGAAAGAGGCGGAGGACAAGGCAAAGGGAGAGAAGAGGGCCAAGGAAGCTCCGAAGGATTCGACGAAGAAGGAAGTAATTATCGACTGGACGAACCTGACGGAGCGGAAGAACAAGCTGACGATTCACACATCGCCGGCGAGCGACTGGTTATTGTCGAAAGACGGCGAGAAGCTTTTCTATCTCACGAGCTTCGACAAAGGGAACGACCTCTGGACGACCGAGCTGAGGACGAAGGAGACGAAGCTGTTCACGAAGCTGGGGGCGAGGGAGGTTGGGATGGAGCTTTCGGCGGACGGGAAATTTATTTTCCTGCTTGCAGACGGGAAACCGATGAAAATCGATGTCGAGAGCGGGAAATCGGACCCGGTCAAGACAGGCGGGGAGATGGTGCTGAAGCAGGCGGATGAGCGGGAGTATATTTTCGAGCATGCGTGGAGACAATTCAAGGAGAAGTTCATTTTCGTCGACATGCAGGGAGTCGATTGGGATTTCTATTACAGGGATTACAAGAAATTTCTCCCGTCCATCAACAACGACTACGACTTTGCCGAGATGCTGAGTGAAATGCTCGGCGAGATGAATGCGTCCCATACCGGATGCTATTACAACAGCGGGCACCCCAACACGGACCAGACCGCCGGCCTGGGTGTATTGTATGACTTCAGTTACACCGGCAACGGAGCGAAAATTGCGGAAGTCGTCGAGGGAGGACCGCTCGACAAAGCCGCATCGAAGGTTCGGGCGGGGAACATCATCGAAGCCATCGACGGCCAGCCGATCACTCCCGACATGGATTTCTATCAACTGCTGAACCGGAAGGCGGGAAAGCTGACGCTGCTCTCGGTCTACGATCCCGAAAACGACAAACGCTGGGACGAGTCGACGAAGCCGATCTCGGGCGGGGACGAGGGCGAGTTGCTTTATAAGCGGTGGGTGAAAGCGCGTCGCGAAGAAGTGGAAAAACTCTCGAATGGAGAGATCGGGTACGTCCACGTCCGGGCGATGAACGACGCGAGCATGAGGACGGTCTTTGAGGAAGCGCTCGGCCGGAATTTTGAGAAGAAAGCGCTCATTGTCGATACGAGGTTCAACGGCGGCGGGAACATCCATGAACAGCTCTCCGACTTTCTCAGCGGCAAGAAATACATGGACATTATCCCTCACGGCCAGTATATCGGCTCGGAACCATACGACAAGTGGGTGAAGCCGTCGATCGTCCTGATCGGAGAAAGCAATTATTCCGACGCCCACCTCTTTCCTGTCGCATACAAACTGAAAGGAGACGGCAAGACGCTCGGCATGCCGGTGCCCGGTACCGGGACGTTTGTCTGGTGGGAAAGGCAGATCGACCCGACGCTCGTGTTCGGGATCCCGATGGGGGGATGGAGAACGCCCGACGGAAAGTTCTGCGAGAACAACCAGATGGAACCCGATATCAAAGTCCGGAATGAACCCGATATCATGACGAACGGACGCGACCAGCAGATCGAAGCGGCCGTCGCGGAGTTGATGAAGAAATAGTCGTTCGGGTTGTCATCGTCCGACATGCAACGGCCTTGCGGAGTGACCGCGGGGCCGTTGTTCTTTGTCAACTACGCGCGCAGCCATGAACACAGAATAAGCGGCACGCAATTGAGCCGAATACCTTCACAGAACAAGAGTTCGAGGATATGAATCCAGACAAGAAAACAGCGAGGGTGGCCGGTCTCCTCTATCTCCTGAATGGCATCTTGAGCGGATTCGCCTTTGCATACGTTCTCGGTAAGATATACGTGTCAGGGGACGCCGAAACCACTGCTGCAAACGTCCTTGCACATCCTTTGCTTCTGCGTATCGGCGTCGTTGCCGACCTGTCGCAGGCACTCATATGGTTCTTGCTCGCGATGGTTCTCCATAAGCTGCTCCGGCATGTTCATCCGGGGGCGGCCGCAGCGATGGTGATACTCGTGGCGATGGGATCGGGTATCGTGTGTCTGAACGATGTCTTCCAGATTGTAGCAGTTCGGATCGCGACGGACGCTTCCTATGGCGCAGGATTTGGCGCTCCACGTCTGAATGCTGTGATACTGCTTATGCTCGACATCCATCACTATGGCTTCCTCATCGCTCAAATATTTTTCGGATTATGGCTGCTGCCCTTCGGCTATCTTGCATACGAATCGAGGATGTTTCCCGGGGGGCTGAGCGTCATGCTCGTCGTTGGCGGAGTTTGTTACCTCATTGGCATGATCGCGGTTTTCCTGCTGCCGGAGTTCGGAGAGAAAATAAACGTCTACGTCACAATTCCATCGGCAATCGCAGAGATTTCGATGGCCGCTTATCTGACAGTCGTGGGTGTGAGGACAGACCGTAATAATGCGGCTCCGACCCGATAGAGTTCTACGAACGACACTTTCTTCCGGATGGGCGCAGGCATATTCATGTGCGTCTTAATCGGCCGCTCCCCGGCGGAAGACATCGGGATAAAAAGGCCGACCTAACGAGAGTGCATTCTATGGCGCAAGGAGAACACTTTTCGTGAAGAGTAGATTGAAGATGTCCAGCCAGCGGCTGACTTGCCCGCCTTGCTTCATCTCTGGGCGGAGTTGCCCCTGCCTGCCGGCAGGCGCCTTGCCTCACTTCTGGGCGGGGCTCTCACGGTTAAGCGGGCAAAGACCAAGGCGCTTGCATAAATTGCCGGGTTCTCCGATATTGTCAGGAAAGGAGAACGATCCCATGAAGTTTACAATCACGATTGCGCGCGATGAAGACGGAGTCTACATCGCGGAATGTGCCTCCATTCCAGGCGTTGTCAGTCAGGGAAAAACCGAGGAAGATGCTCAGAAAAACATTCAGGACGCAATCAAACATGCCTTAGAAGTTCGGGCGGAGAAAGGCATGCCCTTGACCATCGCAACCAAACAGGTGGAGGTCGTGCTCTAGGTGCCTCCAGTTCCGCTGTTGCGGCCAGCCGAGGTTGTCGAGATATTCGAACATTTCGGTTGGACGGTTGCACGCCAGAAGGGGAGTCACATTATCATGACTAAGCAGGGCCACATCGCAACACTCTCCATCCCAAACCATCCAGAAGTTGCACGGGGAACCCTCCGCAGTC
>DATJYV010000002.1:0-4834 GCA_035499415.1 Bacteroidota bacterium | reverse complement strand
GGCGTGTAATACCCGGCATCGATCCACCCTCCGCCGTATTGAGGATATTTGCCGATGAGCTCGTAGTACGATTCTGTCGGCCTCGTCGGCAGCTCGTGCGTAAAACCATTATCGGACATCTGACCCAGCTCGCCTTCGAGCGCGTTCATCTTTGCCCAGTCGACTTGCTGCCACGGCGGCAGCGATGGATTCGCACTGACGATGATGCCGCTCGTATCTACATGCATGTATTTGCCGATCCACTGAACGTATCGGACGACGGACCACTTGCCGTCGGCGTAATTTTCAAATGCCGATGTCTGATTGTCTCCTTTTTTCTCATAGCGCGAATATGTCACCCATAGGGCGACTTCCGCAACGACGAAGAGTGCGCTCGGAATGTAATTCTCCGTGTATACCTGCCCTGCTCCCGGGATCAGTATGGAGTATGCGGCGGCGGTGAGGGCCGATTTTCTCCCGGGCGATGCGCTCGCCGCGAGGGAATCTTGAATGTTCGGATCAAGCAATCCGCCCGGGATCATCATGTCGTGTTCAAGTGAACCGGTGAGGCCCTGACTTTCCTGATGCACGGTCCAAAACTCCGGCTTCCGTTGCGCGCCTGCCTGAAACACGACTAATGCCGTCGCGAGGAGCAGCATGGCTTTCATCTATCTCATCGCTCCACGCCGGGAGAATTCGGTGATCTCAAAATCAAAAAGAATCCCAAAGTAGAACCTCCACTCCCTGCCGTATGTCACGTTCACACTGTTGATGGATTCGGTAAACCTGTCAAACCCGTACGCGCCAGAAAAAAAGAACCGCGTCGGGTACGAGTAAAATGAAAACGACTCGAGGCGAAGCTCAAACCCCGCATCCTTTCGCCATCGGTCGAGCGGCGGCGTCGGTCCGGTCCACGCATCCCCGACATCGCCAAAAAATGAACCGTAGAGTTTTGTGAAGTAGAATTCGAGGACGCGGAAGTTGATGTCCGTCCAGAGCGGAAAGCGGTACGTCGCGGAAGCGGTCGCCACGTCGTTGCCGTCGATGGCGTAATACGGATAGCCGCGCATGCCGATGAGCCCGCCGGCGTAGAAGTGAAAAATCGTATCGGCCCCCTGACCCGGAATCGTCCCCCGTCGGACGGAAAGCGTCAGAGTTTGTTTCGGAAACGGGAGCGCCAGGTGCTCATTCCACACGAGCTCGAGACGGTGAAAGTCATAATCGGTGTAGTGCGGGACCAGCGCCCCGTTGACGATGTCGAAGTCGCCGTTTTTGTTGTATTGATTCAACTCGTATGAGTATCGAAACATGACCGTGCGCCCGACCGGATTGATCTCCTCGTCGACGGAGGGGAGAATGCCGTTATGGGTGAGTTGGACCGAAAAGACGTTGCCGATCAAATACAGATTTGAGAATGCGGGTTGCGTTCCCACGGCTGGAAGGAAAAAAGATCCCAGGTCCGCGTTGTATCTGCTCAACGTATAACCTGCCTGCAGTTCGACGGTCGGGACAAAGACTTTTTGGCGGAACGAAAGGTCGAACTCAAGGAGGTCATACGTCACATCCGTTTCGACGGTGTGGAGCTTATCGGTAAAGATGGGGAACGAAACGTTCGTCACGCGGGTGATATTGTAGAGTTCAAGGGAGGTGATCGGCTCCAATCCGAGCTGATACAGCAGCGGGATGCGGTCCCTGTATTCGAAGATCAGAAACAAGTCGCGCTCCCATCGCCGGTTCATCGCCCCTCCGGCGAACAGGCTCATCTTGTCGAGCATCTCGTTTGAATCGACGTACAGCCCGGGCTTGAGATTGTCCAGACCGGTGTTATGCGGATTGTAGTTATCGAATCGAATGAAGGGGATGAGCGACAGCGATGTGAACACAGATCGGTACGGACGCGCCACAGGGGCCGGCTTTTCGTCCGCCGAATGGTCGGCGGAGGGAAGGAGCCCCGTTCCCGCCCCTGGTGAGTTCACCGCGGCCCCGACGCCCGTCGAGTCCGCGTTCGCATCCGATCGCATCGACACGACCGGCACCCTGGAAGAGGGCATCTCCGCCGGCTTGATCAGAGCGATCTTGTAGCCGCTCGACCGATAGCTCGCGAATGCAACGTTTCCGTCGGCATCGACGGTCGGGAGAAATGCGCCACCGAGGACGTTGGTGACCTGAACCTCTTCGCCGGTCGCCATTTCTCTTCGGTAAATATTGAAAATCCCCGTCCGGTCCGATGAGTAGTAGAGGGCCTTCCCATCAGGGCTGAAAACCGGATTTCTCGCATCATGGTCGGAGACAAGAATGCGGAAGCCGGATCCGTCTTCGTTCACGGTTGCGACCGACTGGTTTTGCCCATCCGAGTAGCCGAATACGATTGAGCGGTCGTCGGGCGACCAGGCCGGCGTGAAGACTTGTTCTCCGTTCCCGAACTTCGTCAACGCCCGCACATTCGCCCCGTTCGAATCGCAGACGCCGATGTTCAGGGTACCGTCAGATCCGTATGCAAAGACGATCCTGGAGCCGTCGTGGGAAACCTTGGGATTCATCGCCCGGAGAGCGTGTGTCAACCGTGTCTCTTCGCGCGTGGCAAGGTCGAGGCGGTAAATGTCGAAGAATCCGGACCAATGCGGATTGTCCCGTGTGGCGCGTGAAAAATAGATGTATTTCCCGTCGGGCGAGAATGAAAGGGACGACCGAATCTTCGCTGCGATCTGTTCCGATTTCCCGGTGGCGCGGTCGAGAATATAAATGCTGCTTCCCGAAAAAAAATCACTCCCCTTATTCGACACGTAGGCCAGCTTGCTGCCGTCGGGGCTGAACTGGGGATAGAAATTCCCAAACCCTTCCGAATCGACAACGGCTCCTTCAGCCCGCTTCCCCATCGATGCCTCCTGCTTCCGGTATCGTTCTTCACTGGCCCCCTTCCATTCTTCGTAGAGCGCGAGTCCGGATTTTCCGATGGATGCTTCAATCGCCCCGTCTATCGTCACACGGGAGAGCGTCGAGAGTTTAATCGAGATTTGCCGTAATTTGTCGAGGCCGTACGTCTTCGCAATATATCCGACGATCGAGAATCCGGCGTTGTAGGACGATTCGTTTCCCAGACTCGTTTTGCCGAAAACAGCCATCTCCTCCCAGGAGAGCGGCGTTCCCTCGAGCATGTACATCCGCAGAATCATATCGCGATGGGTATCCCACCGGTCGTACTGCAAGATGGGATTGTTGAATTGCGCGACACCTTCGGCAAACCAGCTCGGGATCAGAAATCCGGAATACGGATAGGAAACGATTACATTGGGGTATCCGTAGAGCACGTCGGGCCGGCGCTCCGCTTCGTAGCCGAGCCATTGGAGATAAAGGCCGGGGACGGACCGGCCGAATTTCATCGCCGTCTGAATCTCGACAATGTGCGTAAACTCGTGGCTCACAACATTGCGAAGCCAGGGGTGGGTCCCGCGCAGCTCGAAGTCGAGTGAAGGGGCCCAGATTTCGATCTTGTTGTCGTAGAAATATGCGGCCCCGTTGGAAAAATCATCGTGGTCGCGCAGGACGATGCTCACCTTTTGATCCGGCTGGTGACGGTACATCGTCGTGATCGGTCCATAAATTTCCTCGGCAATCTTCGCCACTTCATGGCCCGTCCGGCTCTCGCCGTCGTGATAGTGGACGAGAAAATGCTGCGTCTCGATCGTCTGCCAGTCCAGTTCTTGATGCGGAAAATCCTCCTGGGCCCGGGCCGTGAAGCTGAGGAAGCAAAAGAACGAAACAACGAGGAAGCGGCTCATGCCTCACTGCACCATGAGATTGACTTCCGTTACCTCGTTTTCTGCAACCTGGACGTCTCGTTCGATCACGCTGCCGTGGACCAGGAAGTCGAGCGCAACGTAGTTGTCGATTTGATAGTCGCCCTGGTACGTGTCGTTTTGGTAGACCGCGATCGGGTTGAATCCGATCGGGAGCCGGGATGGGAGAATCGTGAATTCTCCCTGGGCATCGGTGGCCGCAACTTTGGTTCCGTCGATCACCATATAATAGTAGTACTCCACGACATTGTTCACCAGATACGTTATGCGATAAATACCGCTCGGGACGATGTTTCCGTTCGCATCCGTGCTGTCCCACGTTGCGGTGAAGAGCCCGACGGGCCGTCTTCCCTGGAAGAGGACCTTGACCAGGCCGTTGTCGAGCGAGTACACGGCCGCAGTGGTCTGCGCCGTGGAATCAGTGACGGTGTACGATTTCGACGGGGCCGGGTTTGAGTCGAGGAAATCGTAACTGTATGAAAGCCGGATCTCGACAAACGGTACGGGATTCGAGAGCTGGTCGACAACCCGTCCCTGAATTTCGTAACCGGTCACCGCGGGGCCCGGGCCCACGGGAATCTCACGCTTGCAACCGACCGCGGCTGTCAATGCCAGCAGGACTCCCGCTATCAGCAGTCCGCGTTCATTTCTCCCGGGAGACCTCGCCATCTCATCCCGCTCATTTCACGACGGCGATCTTGATGATCGTCGCGCCTGTCTGACCGCCGGCATCGGCTTCAACGCGGGCAAGGTAGACGCCGCTCTGAATGCGGCTCACATCCCACGTCAGCTCACCGTCAATGCCCGCGGTCGACTTTCCCCGGAGCTCGGTGATCTTCGCACCGGCCAGGTCGTAGATCCGGACAGAAATATTCGCATCCTCCGATGTGTAGTACCGTATTTGCGTCGTCGGTCCGTAGACGGGATTCGGCCAGTTGTACACGCGGTCCTTGGGAAGGAATGCGCTCGACACCGGCACCGGGTTGGCGGTGGCGATCGCGGCAAAATCACTCTGTGAAGGGTCGTAGCGCTTCATCGGCCAACGGGTTGTGGCGGCA
>DATJYV010000001.1:0-34919 GCA_035499415.1 Bacteroidota bacterium | reverse complement strand
TCCTCCCGTCAACCCGCTGTAGAGCGTATTCATGACCTCGCTGCGATACACGACCCCGTTCCAGAAAATCAGGTTGAGCTTGAAGTCGACGTTGTGATTATAATAGTCGGAGTTGAGGTTCGGTTGCAGGGTATTGCGGGTCGTGTTATAGTTTCCCGTATACCCGAGACTGAAATCGATTTCATCGCTGATGTTGCTGCTCCAGACCTCGCCGAGACTGTAGCTGAGCGTGCTCGAATAATTATACAATTCGTCCACCAACCCGGGCGTGCGGGCGTACGTCACGCCGCCGTTAAGGTTCATGATGCTCCTGATGAAGGTGACAGGCAGGCTGTAGGTGAGAAACGTCCGCCCCGTCCAGTAGCCCTCGAGGTTGACCGGAATCGTGAGCTGGGTCCCCCGATTGAACGGAATTCCCTGGGCAAGAACGGAATCCCGCTGCGATGTCAGGGTCAGGGTTCCGACATAGTTTGCCGTGTGCGTCGCCGTAAAGAGTACAAAAAATCCCTGCGCCGTGCCGACGTTCGTCAGCGCGAAGCGGGACATAAGCGTGTAATTATACGACTGCTTCAAATCCGGATTTCCGGTGGATAGAATGAGAGGATTGGAATTATCGACGACGTTCTGGAGCTGGCTGATGGACGGAGCGCTGGAGGTCGTCCGATAGAACAGCCGCAGGTTGCTGTGGTCGGTGATGTTGAAGTTCATGGTCAACGCAGGAAGGACCGCGTAGAATCTTTTCGATGTATTCCCGCCGAAGGGAAAGATTTGATCACCCTGGAGGAGCGCGGTCTGATAGACGACGTCCGCCATGACGTTAAACGATTTTCCCCGGAACCGGAGACCCGCGCCGGCGTTGTTGGTCGAGTAGGTGTTATTGTACGTGTTTGAAAGGCCGGTATCGACGGATGCGTATGTCTGCGTCACGGGGTCGTATGAAAACCTGCGGTTATCCGAATTATTTTTCGAATACGTGGGATTCCACGAGAGCTGAAGCAGCGTCGCGTCCATAATCGGTTCCGTGTAGGCAACCCGCGCCGAAAGGGACGCGCTCGAGGAGACGAGGCCCGTCCGCTGGTTGAGCGTATCGTACTGCGGCGGACTCCCCGTAAAATATTCGGCGGACGATAACAATGTGCCGGAGCCGTTCTTCGTGTTGGATGTCGCGCCGAAGTCCAGAGAAATTGTTCTGCCGGGAATGTCGAACTTGTGGCGCAGGACGAGATGGTTGCTCAGATTATTGCCGGTGGTGGTCGTCGCGTTGTCATTCTCGGCCTGGTTGAGAATCTGCAGCGGCGTCAGCGCGTTGGACCCGGCGACAACGCTCGTCTGATGGTTATTCTGGAAGTAAAGTTTCGGCTGGTCGATGATCGAGTTCGAGGTATCGGGGGCGAACTCGTAGCGCCCGTCGAGACGATGGTTGTAGTTCTTGCCGTCCGCGTCGGTCCGCTGGTTGTAGAGATTGACGGAATCGACGTTGGAAAAATACGTACGCGTGAGGCCCTGCGTATTCCGGTTGTCGGCGGAGTTGAAAAAATAGCTCTGGCTGACTGAAACCCCGCCTCCCCAATTGTCGGTGTAGTTCGTCCCCACGGAGCTCGTCGATGTGATCCCGCTCTGCTGGCCGATGAGGAAGTTCCCGATCGATGCGCCGCCGTTGCCGCCACCCCCCTGGAATCCACCTATGAAATTTCCGCCTCCCCCGCCGCCGCGCCCCATCCCCTGGCGTCCCACGCCGTTCCCCGCAAACATGGCCCCGCGCTGTCCCGTACTGCCGAGAACGCCCAGAAGATCCTGGGTGGAAAAATTCTGCTGGTTCACATTGTTCGAAAGCCCGATCAGCGACAGTTTCATGTCATTGTCAAACACGTTCCCGCTTCCGCCCGTCAGGTAGTGGCCGTCGTCGCCGTATCCGCCGTAGTATTTTCCGAACTGGGAATTTCTTTTCTCCGGCCGCAGGATGATATTGATCGTCTTCACCGACTGCCCGTCGTCGAATCCCGTGAATTCCGCCTGGTCGCTCATCTTGTCAAACACTTGAATTTTTTCGATCGCATCCGCGGGGAGATTGTGGAGCGCGAGCGTCGGGTCTCCGCCAAAGAATGGTTTGCCGTCCACGAGCACCTGCTGAATGTCCTCGCCGAGCGCCTTGACGCCGGTATTGTCCACGGTGATGCCCGGCATTTTGGCGATGAGGTCCTGCGCGTCGGCGTCGGGGTTCGTCCTGAACGCCTTGGCCATAAACTCGGTCGTGTCGGCCTTCTGGATGGCGGCAGGCATTGTGCCCTGCACAACCACCTCGCCCAATGGAATGGTCGTTTCCGACATCTCGAAAGTTCCGAGGTCGGTATTCTGCTTGTCCACGACGACCGTTTTGCTTACCTTGGTGTAACCGACATACGTCAGGTCGAGAAAGTACGATTGCGGGCGTATGGCAAGGAACGTGAATATGCCCCGGGCATCGGTGACCGCGTAGTAGACTTCGGTGCTGTCGTTGGGATTGCTGAGCCGTGCATACACGCCCCAGAGCGGCGTGTCGGTTTTCGCATCATTGACAATGCCGTGGACGGTTGACGTCTGGGCCCGGACGTACGAGCAGGCAAGGCCCAGCGCGATGCTGAGCAGGATGAAACGGCGCGGGATGGGAATCTCCTTCAGTTCTCTCTTGGACAGCGTGTTGGACGAATCGGTTTAGAAAAAGTCGCGAAACCGGTTAAACCGGGGATTGGGTGGGCACTGTCTAACGGGTCGCCATGTGGAATGCGGCCGCCGTCCCGAAAATCACGCGATACTTATCAACCTTCATTGCAGGAGGATTCATTATGATTGGACGAATATTGCAAGTCTCCCTCATTCTTATCGTGCTCGGGTCTGTAAGCTCCTTTGCCCAGGGACAGCGGATGAGGATGACGCCCGAACAACGAACGCAAACGCTTCAGGATTCTCTGGGACTCTCCAAGGCACAACGGGACAGCGTGCTGAAAATTTTCGAGGCCGCCGACCAGGAGCGCATGGCCGCCTTCCAGGCGAATTCCGGCGACCGTCAGGCAAATATGGAGACGATGCGGTCAATCAATGAAAAAACCGACAAAGAAATTACGGCATTGCTGACGGACGAGCAGAAGGCGAAGTTCGAGCAGATGATCAAGAATCGACCGCAGCCCGGGCAGGGGTTCCGCCGGCGGTCGACGTCCAACTGACACGATGGTTGGAAGTATTCATGTGGACCCGGGCGAGCACCGCCCGGGTTCTTCATTTATGGCCGCGGCGGCTGCTTCTGCGGCCTCGATTCCGGTGGAACGAGCTGGTTCACCCGATAGTATACCACGAGTTGGCCGTAGTGTTCTCCCGCATGCTCGATGATGTCGCTCCAGCCGAACGAGGCGTGAACCATCCTGTTGCCGTACGGATACTTGATCTCCCGATTGAGTCCTTCGTCCCCCTGTTCCACAATCAGCTTCTCTCCCGCATCCTCCGTCTGCCGGAGAAATCCGACAATCTGGTCGCGCGTCTTGAAATCGTCCCGCGTGGGCGCTTCCTGCTTCTGCCATCCGACGGGAGCTCCTTTGATCGCGCTCATCATTCGACCGTCCTCCGCCGCCACGTGCAGAAGATTTTCCACGAATGTGCGCTCATCCTTCTGACCGCGGAAGTCGAATTTATCTTCCGGAAAATCCTCCGCCATAGCGATCAGCTTCCGATGGACCTCCTTCCACAGGCGCAGAATTTCCTGGGACGGGCTGACCGCAGGCACCGGCTTTTTTTCCGGCTGCCGATCCTGTGCCAGACTGCGGGATGCCGAGACAGAGACCACGAGGAGGAGCAACAGCGCGCATGATGTTCTCATCGAAGATCGTTTTTTGGGATTGGGGGAAATGAGCGAAGCGTGAAGGGAAGGATGATCGATGCCCGGGCCCGCCGGCCCGCGTCAACGTCTGCCACGCGCGCGGAGGTCAGCGCGCATGTGTTCCTGCATCACCCGTGTAACTTCGTTTTCCGTGAGCCGTACAACTTCCTGGCCGATCGTGATGGTCTTCTCTTCGCCTCCGGCGAACTCGTGGCACAACCACGCGCTGACTTCTTTCGGTCTTACGGTCTTCTCAATTTCGAGTACGAACGTCGCAATTGCCTCAAACCCCGATCGCTGCCGCTCAACGCTCGGCTGAAACTGGATGCGGACCCCTGCCGGCGGTGCATCCATCTGAACCCGGAGCGCCTGCTTGTAGTCGGAAGTCTGAATTCGGATTCCCATATCATCACTTTACGTATACCTTCAAGGTAAAGATTCGCCCGGCGCCGTGCAATCTCCGGAACACAGGGCAAGTCAAATCGCGTCTAAGCCCTTTGCCCACAAACGATTGCATACCTTGACACCGAAAGAATTTCTGACGACCTTGATCCCATCATACTTTCCCTCGTCACGGCCCAACCCCCAAGAAAGCCCCTCATGAACCTCTTCACACGGTGGTGGAAACTGCTGTCCGGATACTTCGCCCAATATCCCGCGGTGCTCTCCGGATACATTATCTACAGCTACTACTTCGTTTCAACGATGAGTTTTTACCGGCATATCCGGCATGCGTCCATGGACCGGTTTCAGATCTTCTGGAACTTTGACGGCTTGATCTGGATGTGGCTTCTCGCATTCGTCCTCGTTCGTGTGATCCGGTATCGATCGAGCCTTGATGAGAAGGAGCGGCTCCAATTGGAACAGGAGCGGCAAATCGCGGTCCAGCAGACTCAACTCTCGACGATGCGGGAAGTAATCCGCACGCTCCAGCATGAGATCAACAACCCCCTGGCCATCATTCTTGGCTATCTGAACCAGGCGGAACGCAAGGCGAAAGAGGACGAGGACATGCTGAAGGACCTTGCGGAAATAAAAGCGGGGGCGCACCGGATCAGGAAGACGATTCTCGATTTCTCCAACGCCCAAAAGTACGCCACTATTGAGTCACCCGCCGGCACGATGGCGGACCCGCGCTCCGAATCGCGAAAGTCCTAGAACAAACTTCCCGCTCTTCTACCCAAGGAAATTTCCTTCTCCGCTTCATCTGCTCTTTCGGCGGCAGATGCCAGGCGCTCACGGGGATCGCTCCCCACCGGCTTTGCTGACTCTTCCGGCGCCAAATGCCGTCCGGCATTGGCCGGAATTCGCCGTCCTTGCGGCCGCTATGTGTGCGCCTGATTGTCACCCGGAGTAGACTTTGCCCTCCAAATCGATGCCACGATCGACACCGTCAGTACGCCGGCAACCACACCCAGTGCAACGGCGATGGAGATCGGGTAGACGATGTCGAGGAGCATCTTGGCTCCGACGAACATCAGCACGACCGAGAGACCAAGGCGCAGATAATGGAAGAGGTCCATGATCCCCGCGAGGGCAAAGTAGAGGGAGCGCAGGCCGAGGATCGCAAAGACGTTGGAGGTGTAGACGATGAAGGAGTCCGTCGTGACGGCGAAGACGGCGGGAATGGAGTCGACGGCGAAGACGATGTCGGACGTTTCAATGACGATGACGACGATGAAGAGAAGGGTCGCATACCGTTTTGCGTCCACCTTGACGAAGAATCGTTCTTCGTGATAACCGGGAGTAACGGGGAAGATCGACCGGAAGAATCGTACGACAAAGTTGCGTTCGGGGTGGATCTCCCTCTCGTCCCCTTTACCCAGCGCCATCCTCCCTCCGGTGACGACAAGGAATAATCCGAAGATGTAGAGTATCCAGTGGAATTCCCGGATGAGCGCGGCCCCGAGGCCTATGAGGGTGCCCCTCATGACGAGCGCGCCGAGAATTCCCCAAAACAGCACCTTGTGCTGATACTTCAGGGGAACCTTGAAAAACGAGAAGATGAGAAGGAAGACGAAGAGGTTGTCGACGCTGAGGGACTTCTCGATCAGATAGCCGGTGAGAAATTGCAGACCCGCCTCGGGCCCCTTCCAGAAGTAGACGCCCACGTTGAACAGAAGGGAGAGAGCGATCCAGACACAGCTCCACGCCAGCGCCTCCCGAACCTTGACCTCATGGGGCTTGCGATTGAATACGATGAGGTCGAGGGCGAGAAGCGCCAGAATCAGGAGATTAAACCCAACCCAGGAAAGAACCGTCGTCAGCATCCGGAATTCTTTTTCCGTTTTGAATGAAAGTCCGAGGCACGACCGGCAAGTCGGCAGCAGGCGCCGAAGGAAGCTGTCGGTCGCAATGCTCCTCTCGAAGTCCCGACCGTCGCGGCCGCATTCCACCTGAAGGTAGAATTCGTCCGCGGAAAGAGCAAGCCCCGTAAGACGTTCAACGCCGCGTCAGGCGGAAGGAGTGCTCTTCTTTCTGGTCCAGAAGAAATAGAACGGGAGAGAGACGAGGAGGAGGATGATACCGATCACGGCGTTGCGCGTATCTTCCAGGAGCGTGTTGCAGATGAACCACGCTGCCACGGCGACAAAGAGGAGCGTCGCGTACGGATATCCCCATGCTTTGTACGGACGCGGACGGTCCGGCATGGTGCGACGGAGCACGATGACGCTCGCCGCCGTCATGGCATAAAAAAACCAGGAGCCGAAGACGACGTACGAAATGATCTGCTCGTAGGTCCCGCTGAGTGTGAGGAGTGCGCCCCAGATCCCCAGAGTCGTCACGGCAACATACGGGCTGTGGAATTTCGGATGCACTTTTCCGAACGCGCGCGCGATGGTGCCGTCTGCTCCCGCCGCGTAGAGCGCGCGCGGTCCGCAGAGGAGCATGCCGTTTGTCGTGCCGAACATCGAGCACATGATTCCTGCGACCACGAGCGACGCGCCGAACGGACCGAGCACCCTGGAAGCCACGTCGGCCGCAATCCGTGTTGAGCCCGGCATGGCATTCAGAGGGATGATGTACGCGTACGCGATATTGGCCGCAAGGTACAGACCGATAATGGTAACCGTCCCGACAAGGAGCGAAAGCGGGACGATGCGCTGCGGATTCCGGAACTCGCCGGTATTGAGCGTCACGTCGATCCACCCGTCATAGGCCCAGAGCGTCGAGATCATCGCGAGGCCGAACGCCGTCGTCATGGACCTGCCCCATTCCGCGGGCCACCAGGGAAGAAAATTGGAGGCGTTTCCCTGACTCGAGAGAAACGCGGCCGCGACCAGGATCAGGAGGGTGAGCACTTTGGCGGACGTGAAGATATTCATCACCCATCCACCGAACTTCACGCCACGAATGTTCACGAGCGTCACGACGAGAATTGCACAGATGGCAATGGCTTGTGTCCACCCGAAGTTGATGTCGAACCCGTGGCCGGCAACGAGGACTTCGCCTCTATAAAAGATGTGTTCAGGACCGACCGCCGGTATGAAGTACGCGAGAAACGTCGCAAACGCAACGGCCAGCGCGGCGGCAGACCCGGCCTTGTTAATGAAGAAATCGTTCCACGAAAACAGGAAGCCCCAGATCCTGCCGAAGCTGTTCCGGAGATAAACGTAGGGCCCCCCGGCCTCGGGCAGAATGGAGCTCAACTCCGCGAGCGTCAGTGCGCCAAAGAGCGTCAGCATTCCGGCGAAGATCCAGGCGATGAGGATGGGCCCCATCGCGTGCAGATGTCCCGCAATCACCGCCGGAACCACAAAGATCCCCGAGCCCATGATATCGCCGATGTGGATGGCGATCCCCTCGCGGAGGCCGAGGGCGCGGACGAGCTTTGGCTGACCTTCCGCCTGGTTCATCAATGCGGATGCGACGATGAATGATGCGGGTGGAGGCGGCTGTTCCAGAATCCGTAGGTGAAATAGAGGACGAGCCCCACGACGAGCCAGACGCCGAACCGAATCCAGGTGATTTCCTGCAGGCCGAGCATCAGATACACGCACATCGCGATTCCCAGGATGGGAACGACGGGTACAAACGGTGTCTTGAACGCCCGCGGCCGGTCGGGGTCCGTGTAACGGAGGATGAGGATGCCGATGCAGACGAGCACGAACGCAAAAAGCGTTCCGATGTTCGTCAGGTTGACGATCTCGTCGATGTTGGCCACGGCGGCGACAACCGCAACCACGACGCCGGTCCAGATCGTCGTCACGTGGGGTGTACGATATTTCGGGTGAACTTTGCTGAACGACTTCGGGAGGAGTCCATCGCGCGACATGGAAAAGAAAATCCGCGGCTGGCCAAGCTGGAAGACAAGGAGAACGGCAGTCATGGAGATAACCGCCCCCAGCGAAATGATGCCTGCCGCCCAGTTCATACCGGCGTGGGCGAATACCGAGGCGAGCGGATCCGCCACGCCCAGCTCGCGCCACGGCTCCATGCCTGTCAGAACGGCGGCCGTTGCGACGTAGATGACGGTGCAGACGACGAGCGAGCCGAGGATCCCGATGGGCATGTCCCGGCCGGGATTCCGGCATTCTTCTGCGGCAGTCGATATCGCGTCGAAGCCGATGAACGCAAAGAAGATGATGCTCGCCCCGCTCCAGACTCCCGAAAAGCCGTTCGGCATGAAGGGGTGCCAGTTCTCCGGCTTGACATAGTTCACTCCGACGATGATGAAGAAGACGAGAATGACGAGCTTCAGAGCGACCATGATGTTATTCGCCCTGGCAGACTCCTTGATCCCGATGACGAGCAGCCATGTGACCGCCGCGACAATGAGAACGGCGAGGAAGTTGAAAATGACCGGGATTCCGAAAATTGAAGGGTGATGCACCCACGCCTCGTAAGGGAGGGCAAGGTCGGATGTCACGGGTGAACCGGCAGCGATCGCCTCCGCCGCCTGGTGGGCGGATCGATAGTCCGCCGCCAGCCAGGCCGGAATGTGAAAGCCGAGCCCCGACGCGAGCTGATGGAAGTACGCCGCCCATCCGATCGCAACGGCAACATTTCCGACCGCATATTCGATGATCAGGTCCCATCCGATGATCCACGCGATGACCTCGCCGAGTGTCCCGTACGAATACGTATAGGCGCTTCCGGCGATCGGCACCATGGCGGCAAACTCTGCGTAACAGAGGGCGCAGAATGCGCACGCAATCGCCGTGATGATGAAAGAAAGGGATATTGCGGGTCCCGCGCCGAGACGGTCTCCGGCGCCGGCGGCGGCGGTCCCTATCACCGCGAAGATGCCGGTGCCGATGATGGCCCCGATGCCCAGGGAGACGAGATCGATGGCTCCCAGGGACCGCTTGAGATGTGCTTCGGTCGAACTGTCGGCATCGGACTGAAGCTGGTCAAGGCTTTTCTTGCGAAACAGCTGAGTGAACAACAACGAGCGCGTCTCAGCCATGGGCGGGGGCTTTTCGATCATGACGGTATCGGGCGGGAGAATGTACGAAAGAGAATGGCCTCCGGGACATCACGGCTGAAACAGGAAAGCCGGGGCACGACGCACCCCGGCTTCTTATGAACGTGCAATGCGTTCCCGCCGGTGTCACTTGATCCGGAGCGAAGCGACGGTCTTTTCGAACGCGGGCTGGAAGCTCTTCTTCATCGGATCGTAATAGTTCCAGATGATACGATAGATCTTATCGTTTTTCACGATGAAATAAATGCGACTGTCAATATTCTTCATGGGCGAATAGTTCAGATAATTCGCCTTCTCCCCGCCGATCGTCGTCGTCCCATTCGATGTCGACTTTATCAACTTCGAGTTCTGGTTCATCACCTTTTCAAGCGTCAGCTTCTTCGCCGGACGCACGTCGATGTCGATGGTGCAATCCTGCCGGTATCCCTTTATTTGCATCGAGAATTGCACATCACCCTTGGGCTGATTGAGCGTGGGTCCAAAATTTGCCGGGTACATGATCTCCAGTACATCGTTGGAGAACTTGTCCATTTCGTCGACCGGGAGCGACGGGTCGACATTCTTCGCGACAACCTTGGCTTTGGGCAGCGCAATCGAGGCAAGAACGGAATCGAAAGCGACCTTATACGGTTCGTAGAGTTCGTTAAAGGCGGAATAGTGGACATAGTATATGGTCGAGTCTTTCAGCGTCGCGATCCGGATTCCGGCGATCTTCGTGTTTTCGTCGAGTCGGCCGGCATAGCTCACCTGTATCGCCGGGTTGCCATCGATCTGCTTTTGCTCGTCCGGTTTGAGCTCGTATCCGGATGCCGACAGATCCGCCCGGTAGGAACTCATGAATTTCGCGACGTCCTGAAGGCTGTCGAACTTCTCCGCGACAACGAGAATTTGCGCGCCGATGGGATTCTTGGAGTAGGGGTCGAAGAATTTTTGAAGCGCATCCTGCGTAGTGGTGATCGTCACCTTGTTGGGCTCCGTCTGAACGTACCAGTCCTTGGGGTAGGAGAACGTCACCCGAAAATATGGATCCTGAAATTGCTGCCATCCGGTTATCGGCGGAGCGTTGGACCTTCGGGAGCAACCGTCGCCGATGAGGAGAAGGGGAACGAAAAGCAGAGCTGCCGCTTTCTTCATGGTGTATCCTTTCTCATGAGTTGGAGCCGGAGAATGGTGGGTCTCATTTCGGCTCAAGAATCTCAAGCCCCTTCTTGGCATCTTTGTTGTCCGGGCAAAGCTTGAGCGTTTTCTTGTACTCCGCAATGGCGTCTTCCTTCTTCTGGGCGTTCTGAAAAGCCTGGGCCAGAAGGAGATGCGTCTGACAGTCGTTCTCATTGTAACGGAGAGATTTTTCGAGATACGGAATCCCTTCCGTGAATTTCTTTTCGAGGAGATAGGTCACGCCGATCATTCTTTCGGATTCGCCCATTTCCACCTTCCACTTGGTTTCGGCGGTGTCGATTACCTTGATCGCCTTTTCGTACGACTGCCTGGAAGTCTCGTAATCTTTCATATAGAAATAACAGAGCCCGAGCTTCGTGTATGCGGGGACGTACCCCGGGTCGCGACCGATGGTCTTCTGCAGCGCGCCGGTCGCCTTGTCGAACTGTTCCGTCGCAATCATGCAGAGACTGTAATTGATGTATGCGCTCACCGCCAGGGTGTCCAGCGTAAATCGCCGTTCGAACATTTTCGCCGCCCGGTCCCAATTGCGCAGCCCCATCCACAGCGCGCCCACTTCCCCGTAGAGAGTTGCCTGCGTCGAGTCCAGCCGGAGTGCGTTCTCCCAGGTCAGCGCCGCGAGTGAATCCTTCTTGAGAGCCCGGTACGCCAGGCCCATCCGCCGGTAGTCGTCGATTTTCATCGTGTCCGCGGCCGCCAGCTTCTCGTAATATTCCACGGACAACGCGTATTTCTTGTCTTCGCCGTATGATTGGGCGAGCACGCGCATGATCTTGCCGGAGTTCGGCTCCGCTTTGATGAGATTCTCCGCCACCGGAATCGCGTCGTGGTATTGGCGGCTCGCAAAGAGCGCCTCCATGAGCATCGGGGGGACTTCCTTGTCGTCCGGATTTTTCGCGACGTAGTCTCTCAGGACGTGCGAAGCCTTACCGTACAGCCTGGCCCGAAAATAAATGACGCCGAGCTCCTTGAGTGCCTTCAGGTTGAGGGAATCAAGTTCGACGATCCGCTCGTATGCCCGGACCGCCTCTGAATATCGCCGCTCCTTCATGTCTGCCCGCGCGATCTTGTAGAGCAGGTCTTCCCGCAGCGAATCGATTTCGAGTGCCCGCTGGTACTGGATAATGGCAAGGGGCGTGACCCCTTGTTTGAGATATGCATCGCCAAGCCCTTCGTACGCCGGAGCGCTGCTCGTGTCGAGCTCCTTCGCCCGCGTATACGTGACGACCGCGGCGTCGGCGGAATCCATCGCCAGCTGAGCAGCGGCAAGCTCCACAACGATCGGCGCGTATTCCTTCTTCACCTTCATCCCCGCCCGTGCCGTGGCATACGCCGCAACGAAGTTCTTTTCACCAAGCTGGGCGGCCGCGAGGATGACGTAGACATCGGGCTGGTCGTCGTCAATCGACTTCGAGCGCGTCGCGGCTATTTCTGCCGAATCGTACTGGAGCGTTCCAAGGTATGACTGCGCCAGAAGACTCCAGCTCGCGGGATCCCGGGGGTACTGCTGCACAATCCCGCGCAGGGCCGCCGTCGCTTCGATGAACTTGTGCTGTTTGACCAAAGCGCGCGCGCGGTCCAGCTGCGGCTGCGACGATCCAACGCCCGACCAAACACCCAAAATCAGAACGACGTAAACCATTCGTTTCATTCGACCCTACTCCGGATTAATCTGAATGACCCTGCTGGGAATTTTGACGGGGACCAGCCCGTAATCCTGTACGATCTTCTGGCCGGTGTTACTCATCGTAAACGTACCGAAACCGGATCCCACTCCAGCCCGATCTCCTACACTATAAAGATACAAAGAATAGTGCAACGGATAAAGTGAATGATAGATATCCATCTGGTTTGGTCCGACAAAGCGCCGGCTATCGCTTATGTCCGTAGATTCGACGCGGACGACCCGGACCGGCGGATGACTCTCGCGAAGCGGGACGACGGAGACAAAACCGATTGCGGCAGGGTGCGCGGCAACGTAGGTGATAATCTCCCGTTGAGTTCCGACAATCCGGCCGGGTGTCAAATCTCCGGCAATGTGGAAAAATTGGCGCTGGAGTGATTCGTACATTCCTGAGTTCTTTCCCGTCAAGACCAATTCGACCGGCGCGTCCATCGCTGAGCCCGGGACCGCGCGCCACGATGCGATGTCCGATGCAACAATCCTCTTCAGGACATCGAACGGTATTTCGTCCATGCGGTTAGAAGGATGCACGATGACTGCCAACGCATCCTCGGCAAACCTGTTCTCGACGACCGTGAGTCCCGCCTTCTTCGTCACCCCCCATTCCTCGTCGTTGAACGACCGGTCGATGCAGATTGTGCGGACCTTCTCGTCGAGAAGGTCGACGATCGCCTCGCGCGCCGTCGTCGGAACCAGGGAAATCCTCGCGTTCGGATACAGCATGTCGAACTCATCCGCCTCGTCCGCCACGAATCTGCCAAGCTCTTCGCTCACGGGAATGGTTGCCGCGCCGGATGTTTCGGTTGATGTGTCCCGCGGCGGGCGCTTTGCGCAGCCGCTCAAAAGGATCAAAAGGGTTGGAACGATCGCACGACGGATCATTCATTATGCAATCGATGACCCGACACGCGCGTCCGTGTGACGACAAACCGATAGATTCCGAGCAGGACGAGGACGATGCCGAACGTAAGACGGAACTGGAGCGGTACTGCGGCCGGCAAGAACAGGCCGGAAACGATGACCAGTCCGGCCGTGAACGTTACTGCGGAAACGCCGTACCCAAACGAAGAGGAGAATTCAAACGGTCGAACGGTCAGTTTTTCATGCATCGATGGTTCAACGCGATCAAGCCGGCCGGGAGATGCCGGCAGCGACCTTCACCCGCTTCCAGCGACAGCTTGATGAACTTTCGTGCTTCCTTTGGACTACTTACTCGAGAGCCGGAACCGGAATGGGATGGAGACCCAGACCGAGACGGGCCCCTTTTGCATGACGGCGGGCGTGAACACATACGAGCTCGCCGCGTCAATTGCCGCCTGATTGAAGATCTCGGCGTCGCTCTTCAGAATGACGACCTTCCGAACCTTTCCCTCTTTGTCGACCCACACTTTTGTGATGACGTTGCCCTCGAGACCCGCACGCAGGGCGATCTCCGGGTATTTCGGAAGTACGGACTTCACGATGACCGGTTCCTTCTCGTAGGGGACGAAATCGGGCGGGGGACCGTCCTCGTCGATTTTCACGTCCACTTGCCCGCCGGTGCCGGTACCGGCGTCGGACGTCTGCACGGCCTGACTCAACTCTTGTTGCGTCGCGATCGTTTGTTCCGGATTCACTTCCGCGTCGGGAACCGGGACGGGAATTCCCACGCTCGGCTTGACCGCGGGTGCCGAGACCGCAACAGCAGGTGCCTGTGCATTCTGGAGCGACGGGGGAGGCCCGAGCTCGCTGTACTTGATGATCCGGGCCACGTAATGCGGCTCGTCTTCTTCCGAGAGCTTCACCGCCCCCCAGTACGTTCCGACTCCCAGCAGCATCACACCCGTCGCGACCACCAGTGCGCGGGAGAGATATTTCTGGTAGGTTTGCTTGAGTTCGATCGCTCCGTAGTCGCCCCGAAAGGCAATGATCGTTTCAGCCATGGCTCTTCTCCTTTCCTACGACGCTTTTTTGATGAGCGCCTTGTCTGCATCCACGAGCGGCGCGATACTGAACCTCGTAATGTTTGCCAGGTTCAACTCGTCCATGAGGTCGACCATCATGTTATATGTCCCTTCGCGGTCGACTTTGACAAGTGTGATGAGCTTCGGGTTGGACCTGTTCTTGTCCATGAGGGATTGATGCAAGTCCTTGAGGTCGATCTTTTTGGGAATGTCGCTGCCGATGCTCTGGTAGATCGTACCGTCCGGCGCCACGCGGAGCGTCAGAAGATTCGACTCCGCAACCTCGACTTTTGTCTTCTCGTCCGGCGGAAGGTTCAATTCCATCGTCGTCGGCCGGCTCATCGTTGTCGTGTAGACGAAGAAGGTCAGGAGAAGGAACGCAACGTCGACCATCGGCGTAAAATCGATGCGCACGCCGATTCTTCTTTTCTTCTTCTTTCCCTTTCCGTGACTTCTCGGTTGCCCTGTTTCGACAGCTGCCATGTCTCTTCTCCTTTACCCTTTCTCGAGATCCGTGACAAGATTGAACCGCGTCACCCGCGCCTTCTGAAGAACGTCGAGCACATCCTCGATCGGACCGTAGGGCGCGTGCTTATCGCCCTTCACGACGGTCCGGAGCTTCGGGTTCGCGACGCGGGCCTGAATCACCAGATTGCCCAGCTGATTCTTGTCCACCTCGATTCCCGCCTTGAACTTGTTCTGCGTACCAAACAACCGCTCGCGCAGGTACTCCGAGTCGACTCCCATGAATATCCGTCCGTCCTTGCTCACCGAGATGATGAGAATGTCGGACTCCGGAAGTTTGAAAGCCGAATGGGAGCTCGGCAATTCGATGGCGACCTCTTCGGTCGGCTTGAACTGAGTCGCCAGCATGAAGAATGTGAGCAGGAGAAACGCGACGTCCACCATGGGCGTCATGTCCATGCGAAGACTGACTCTTCCTTTTTTGTGCTTGGCCATGTTCGGCGCCTTTCGGGATCCTTACTTCTTCCCCCGCTTGGAGGTGAGGGATTGCACGATCGAGTAGCTCGCTTCATCGATCATGTAGGTGAAGTTGTCGACCTTTGTGACGAAGAAATTGTATGCGACAATGCCGCCGATTCCGGCCGCGATGCCGCCTGCCGTGTTGATGAGCGCCTCGGAAATCCCGTGCGCGAGCTGGGCGGAATCGGGGGACCCTTGCCTGGCGAGCGCCGCGAAGGAGCGGATCATGCCGATCACGGTCCCGAGCAGTCCGACCATCGTCGAGATCGACGCAATCGTCGACATGGCGACAAGATTCCGTTCGAGCAGCGGCACTTCGAGCATCGTGGCTTCCTCGATTGCGTGGTTGACGTCGTCCATCACGGCTTTCTGTCCCTTCACATCTCCTTCGTCCAGAAGCATCTTATATCGTTCCAGGCCGGTTCTCAGGATGTTCGCGCACGAGCCGCGCTGCTTGTCGCAGACATCGATCGCACCGTCGATATTCCCCGCATTGATTTCCTGCTGGACATTCTTGAGAAACACGGGAACCGACCCGCGCCCTTGCGCCTTGCGCAGAGAGAAGATGCGCTCAAAAATGAAGGTGAGGAGCATCAGCAGGAGCGCGATGAGTGCGATGACAAGCGGGCCGCCGTCGACGATGAACTGGGGAAGCATAAAGGTGTAGATCGTATAGCCGATGGCAAATGCCGCGACAAGGACGATGCTGGTAAAAACCGACTGCTTCATGTGACGTTCTCCTTTGGTAGATGAAATTCTTGATGACTAATTCTTGAAACCCTTCACGGCCTGGTCCCGCCCCTCCTCAAGGTCAAAAACGCTCGTGAGCTTCGTGATGACGAAGACGTTCTGCACTCCCTTTCCCATGTTGCAGAGCTTGATCTTCCCCTGCGCTTTCTGGTACATCGAGTGAATGCTGACGAGCGCGCCGATCCCGGAGCTGTTGATGTACGTCACCCCTCCGAGGTCCAGCACCAGCTTCTTGTTTCCCTGCTCAAGAAGGTCCTTCGCCTTGCTCTTCAGCTCGTCGGTCTCCTCGCCGCCGATCAACGACCCGCGCGGCTCGAGAATTGCAATTTCAAGGTTGTTCAACGTCGAGAGTTTTGTCGCCATGTTTTCCTCGCAGAGATTGATGCGCGTCATCGCGCCGGGGTAAACGACTCCGATGTCCGAAGACCCTTATTCAAACGGAGTGCCAACAAAAATTTAATGAAAGAAGGCAATTAGTCAAGACAAAACGGCAAAAATCCCGCGACGTGCCGATCGCGTCTGTTGCAAAATGCAACGTGCGTGAGCGCATGCTGTTTTCCCCGGGCGAACCTGTTGTCGCACGAAGGGCTTACAGCGCGTTAAAAAAAACAACGGAAGGATGAGGATTATGTCAGGCCGTATTTTTTTCTCTTGTTCCAGAGCGTTACGCGGTCGATTCCGAGGATGCGGGATGCTTCGTCGAAATCCTTCGCGTGCTGGAGGACCCGTTTGATGTGACTCCGCTCCATCTCTTCGAGGGAGAGCGCGTGGGCGGGACGTTCTCCGGTCGAGCGGATTTCTCTGGGAAGATGGTCGAGGGTGATGGTGGCATGGGAAGAAAGAAGGAGCGCCCGCTCGATGACGTTTTCCAGCTCGCGGACATTCCCGCTCCAACGGTACGCGCGAAGCGCCTTCTCCGCGTCGGGGGCGATTTCCACATTCGCACCGCCGGAAAGTTTCAGGAGGGTGTGGTGGAGCAGTGGGCCGATGTCCTCCGGCCGTTCCCGGAGCGGCGGAAGGCGGAGCCGGATGCCGTTGAGCCGGTAGAACAAGTCTTCACGGAACGAGCCCTCCTTGAGCGCCTCGTCAATATTCTTGTTTGTCGCTGCGATAACGCGCACGTCGACCTTGCGCGTGACATTCTCTCCCAGCCGCTCGAATTCGTGGCTTTGGAGCATGCGCAGGAGCTTCGCCTGAATCGCCGGCGACAGCTCTGCGATTTCGTCCAGGAAGATAGTCCCTCCTTCCGCCGACTCGAATCTCCCTTCCCGTTCCTTGACCGCCCCCGTGAACGCTCCTCTGGCGTGCCCGAAGAGCTCGCTCTCGAGAAGCTGCTCGGGAATCGCCGCACAATTCACGCGCACGAACGGCTGTTGCGCACGCGGACTCTTTTTATGGATATACTGCGCGATGAGCTCCTTGCCGGTTCCGCTCTCCCCTTCGATCAGAATCGAGATCTGGCTCTCGGCAGCACGGGCCGCAAGCTCGATCTGCTCGATCATCTCCCGGTTCTTCGTGATGATCGAACCGTCTTCGCCGCGGTTCCGGAGCTGCGTCCGGAGCTCCTGCACCTCTTCTTTCAGCCGGTGATACTCCCAGACTTTCTGTGCGAAGAGTTTCAACTCATCGAAATCGAACGGCTTCTGAAGATAATGATACGCTCCCTGCTTGATCGCCTCGACCGCACTCTCGACCGAGCCGTGCGCCGTCATCATGATGACGGTCGTGTTCGGCGCATGCAGACGGATCTCCGCCAGTATTTCCATCCCGTCGAGCGGAGCCATCTTGAGGTCGACAAAGGCAAGGTCAAAATGATTCGACTGAAGGAGGGACAGCACCTCCTGCGGCTTCGTCGTGAGGGTGGTCCGGTAACCGATCGCATCGAAGCAGATGCCGATCGTGTTCAGGACATTCCGCTCGTCATCGACGACGAGAATATGCGGAGCTCGCTCGTCCAATTACGAATGTTGAAGAGGGAGCGAAAACGAGAACGTGCTTCCCTTCCCCACCAGGCTGTTGACCCAGATTTTGCCCCCATGCGCCTCAACCACCTCGCGCGCGATCGCAAGCCCGAGGCCCACGCTTCCCGGCGTCGTCTCCTTGATTCCCTTCAGCTGGACAAATTTATCGAATATCGATTCAAGCGCCTGCGCCGGGATTCCGCGCCCCGTATCCGCCACCGAGACCTCCATCGTTTCCCCCTTTCTCCGCGCCGATATCGTCACCGAACCGTCGTTCTCGGTGAACTTCAACGCATTGCTCACCAGGTTTGTCATCACCCACGTGAGCTGCTGCGTGTCGCCCCGGAACTCAGGAACTTCCGGCGACAGGTCGAGCGTCAGGTGAATCCCTTTCTCTTCCAACGGCAATCTGAACGGTTTCAGCACATGCTCCAGGAGCTGTTCCAGGTTGATCGTTTCGCGCTTGACTTCGCTCTTGCCCGATTCCAGCTTGGAGAGGTCGAGGAGCTCCTTCACAAACTTCCGCAGTCGTTCGCAGTCGTCCTTTGCCGCGACGAGGAGCTCCTTCTGCCGTTCGTTGATTCCGCCGAGGACCTGCTTGGAAAGAATGTCGATCCCCATCGTGAGCGATGTCAACGGCGTGCGGAATTCGTGGGAGACCGTCGCGATGAATTCCGATTTCATCCGGTCGAGGTTCTTGAACCGCGTAACGTCCTGCAGAAGGGTGACCACACCCTGGACGGCTCCCGCTTCGTCGACGATCTTCGCCCGCCGCGGGCGGAAGTACAGCGTCGCCCCTCCGCGCTCGAAGGAAAAAATCGGCTCGGAGGCATCCGAGGCCTCCGGAACCGTCTTGAACGAATCCGCCCATCGTTCGTCGCGCAAGACCGCCCGAAGCGATTTGCCGTACCAGCTGCCGTTATCGACCTGCAGGAATCCGGCTGCGGCCTGGTTCATCATCAGGATCTTCTCCCCTCCGTCCGTCACGATGACCGGGTCGGCAATGCTCTCCACGATCGTCTCCGATTTCTTCTTCTCGGCGATCAGTTGCTGGATATTCATCCGTTCGTATTCGCGCAACCGCTCCGTCATCTTGTTGAACTCGCGTCCCAGCTCGGCAATCTCGTCGTCCGTGGCGATGTCGATCTTCTGGTTCAGATGGCCCTCGCTGATCTTGCGCACCGACTCGGTAAGCTTCTCCGCCGGCAGAAGGATCGACCGCGTAAACCGGATGCTTGCGAGGACGCTCAGGACGATGGAGGCGATCGTGGTGACAAGAACCGTCAGGATTGCCCCGGTCGTGTTCTCGGCAATTCTGGCCTCGGCATCAGCCATGGCGTTCTGGTTGATGTCCAGCAGCTCGAAGCAGCATTCTTTGAGCTGGTCCGCAATCGGGCGGAGCCGGCTGTTCTTGAAATCCCCCGCGACGCGGGTCTGACCGCGAACCTGCAGGATGCGGTACAGCGAATCGGTCCGCTGTGTGTACGAGTCGTGGAGCGTACGGATGCTGTCGAGCAGGCCGGAGATGCGGGTCGAGCGTTCGTTGGATGCGTGCGTGAGCCATCCGAGAAAATTTCTTCCGTTCGCGTCGAACTGGAACCACGAGAGGTCGATGTCGTTCGTCAGCATCGAGAGCAGCGCATTCTCCTGGCGCTCGAGCGCGATGACCATGTTCTGCGCTGCGCGAATGTCCTGGTAGTTGTCCCGGACGATCTGCTGGACCGAGTGATTCAGCTGCAGGAACTTATAGACCGCGAAGACGCTGGTCGCAAGCCCGATGACCGCGACAACGAGATATCCGAGTCCGACCTTGTATCGAAGACCTTTCATCCATAAAAAAGTTATCTCATTTTCGAGGGAAAGGCAAGGTAAGGCCCGGCGGAGCATCGTGAACGAAGACTCGAACAACGACATCACGCGTCGAATGCGCCTCGACATCTTCATCAATTCACAACTTGTGCCGCGGAAGCGCCCAGGGCCTCGCATGCTGCGGTCCCATGGTTGTCTTTCCAGCCAAAAAGATGTATCTTTTACGAACTTTGTGCACGTTTCGTGCACGACTCTCCCTTTCTTTACTTGACACCAGGTCAAGTTTTTTTTTACGTTGGAACGACTCCCTCGGATGAACGACTTTCAACATCGGTTCGAGAGGTTCATTCGGGAGCAGAACCTTCTGCGCCCGGGTCAGTCTCTCCTTCTTGCCGTCAGCGGCGGGGTCGACTCGATGGTCATGCTCTCGCTCTGTTCGGAACTCGCAGACTCGTGGCACCTCACCCTCGCCGTCGGACACGTGAATCACGGCCTTCGAGGGGCGGAGTCGGATGGGGATGAGAGGTTCGTCCGGGAACAATCGCAATCTCTTCGGATCCCTTTCCATTCCACCCGTGTCGAGACGGAACGTTTTGCACGCGATGAGAAGAGGTCCCTGCAGGATGCCGCTCGCGCTCTTCGCTACGAGTATCTTGAGACCGTCAGACGTCGGACCGGTGCCGATGTGATTGCGACCGCGCACCAGGCAAATGACAATGCAGAGACGATTCTCTTCCATGCGCTTCGAGGCGCGGGTGTTCGCGGGCTTTCGGGAATCGCCCTGATCCGCCGGGATATCCCCGCCATTCGTCCTCTGCTTTTTGCCTCGCGTGGTGAAATCGAGCGGTTCGCCCGCGAACGAAAAGTCGGGTTCCGGCTTGACTCGTCCAATCTCTCCACTGCCTACACGCGGAATTTTCTTCGGCAGACGGTTATTCCCGCCCTCGAGAGGGAGTTCGACCCCGATGTCGTTCGATCCCTGAACCGCGTCGGGCGCATCATGAGCGGCTACGCGGCGGAACTGGAAACGCGGGCCCGACAGAAGATGACGTCGTTGATCCGCAACGAGCGGGGAAGAACGGTCGTCGACCTGTCCGGTTTGCAGTCTGAGCCCGGACATCTGCAGGAAGAGATCATCCTCGAACTTTTCCGGACGCGCGGCGTCGAGCCGAATGCCGGGAAAGTGCGCGCGTTCAAGCGGCTCTTCGGCCAGGCGACCGGAAGGTCGATCAGATTATCGAAAGACCTGACGGCCCTTCGGGATCGCGACCGGATCATTCTCGCTCCTGCCGTCGAGCCCGCTGCGGGGTCTCATATCCTTCGTCCGGGAGAATCATATCGTGGGGAGGAGTTCTCGATTTCCGTCAGTTCCCGTCAGCCGGCGGGTACGATGAAGAACGTCGGACCGAAGACACTCTGCGTCGATGCCGACAGCGTCGGGGGGATGCTCACCGTACGACATTGGCGCGCGGGCGACTGGTTTGTGCCGCTCGGCCTCGGGAAAAGGAAGAAGCTCAGCGATTTCTTCGTCGACCGGAAAGTTTCGCGGGACGCAAAACCCCGGATTCCGATTCTGGATTCGGAGCGGGGAATTGTGTGGGTCTGCGGGATGCGGCCCGACGAGAGATTCAAGGTGAGACCGGAGACACAATCCGTATTACAATTAACGTATGATTCGTTCGTCTAATATGTGGCAACGATGACAGAAAAGATCGTCGTCAACGGCGACACGTTTGAAACGTTTATCGACGAGAAGCGTATTCACCAACGCGTCAAGGAGCTTGCCGCGAAGATTAACGCCGATTATTCCGGGAAAGTCCCGATCTTTATCGGAATCCTGAACGGCTCGTTTGTTTTTTTCGCAGACCTGATCCGGGAAATCACGCTTGACTGTGAAGTCGACTTCCTGAAGCTCTCAAGCTACGGAGACGAAAAGATTTCGTCCGGCGAGGTGCGCATGCTCAAGGAGTTGAACTGTCAGGTGACGGGGCGGCACATCATCGTTGTCGAGGACATTGTGGATTCCGGGCTCTCGGTCGATTTCATGAAGAAACTCATCATGAAGGAACATCCGGCATCGCTCCGGTTCGTTTCGTTGCTTTTGAAAAAGGGGGTCCCGAAGATCGATTTCCCGATCGACTACGTTGGGTTTGAAATCCCCCCTGATTTCGTCATCGGGTACGGATTGGACTACGCGCAAAAAGTTCGTAACTTGCGGTCGATTTATCGACTCGTTTCTTCCGGCGACGGAAAGAACCGGGCAGCGTGACGAAGGAGCGGCACATGCACGAACAGTGGTTCGAAGAAAATACGGAAGACAAGCAGCGGAACGGTTCCGGGAATCCGAAGCGCCGGCCCGTCCCTCCGCGTACCCCGAGGAAACTGCCCAAGCAATTTCGCGACGACGACAGCGCATGGGGGAAGTTCGGACGCGTGGTCCTCAGCTGGGTCGGCATCATCATGGCCGTGTTCCTTATCATGTGGGCGTTCCGGACGAATGAAGAGACCGAATACGAAGTCAGCTTCGGCACGTTCCAGCAGCTTCTCACGGAAGACAAGATCAACGATGCCGTCATCAAGATTACGGGAATCAACGTCTATGATTTCCACGCCCGCCTCACGGCGCCGATGGACATTCAGACGGCGAGCGGCAAGCTGGCGCACAACGCAACGCGGATCGCGCTGACGCTTCCGTACACGAGTCTGGACCAGACGCTTATTGCGGGATGGACGGCGAAAGGGCTCAAGTTCAAGGTCGAGAAGGAAGATAATACGTGGCTCAACGCGGCCGTCAGCGTCCTGCCGTGGATCCTGCTCATCGGGATATGGCTGATCATATTCCGCCGCATGCAGGCGGGGACCGGGGGGACCAAAGGGTTGTTCTCGTTTGGCAAGAGCAGGGCAAAGCTCCTGACCGAAGGGTTGACGCAGGTGACCTTTGAGAATGTCGCGGGAGCGGACGAAGCAAAGACCGAACTTCAGGAGATCATCGAGTTCCTCAAGGAGCCGACCAAGTTTCAGCGGCTCGGGGGGAAGATCCCGAAAGGCGTCCTGCTCCTGGGACCTCCGGGGACCGGCAAGACTCTGCTGGCTCGCGCTGTGGCCGGCGAGGCGGGAGTGCCGTTCTTCTCGATCAGCGGAGCGGATTTCGTCGAGATGTTTGTCGGCGTCGGGGCGAGCCGCGTGCGGGACCTGTTCGACCAGGGAAAGAAGAGCGCCCCCTGCATAATTTTTATTGACGAGATCGACGCAGTCGGACGTCACCGCGGGGCCGGCCTTGGCGGCGGACACGACGAGCGCGAGCAAACGCTCAACCAGCTTCTCGTGGAAATGGATGGATTCGAGCAGAACAACGGCGTGATCATCATCGCAGCGACGAACCGCCCGGATGTGCTCGACCCCGCATTGCTGAGACCCGGCCGGTTCGACCGCCAGGTGGTCGTTGACCGACCGGACGTCAAGGGGCGCGAAGGAATTTTCCGTGTACACACGAAGAACATCCCCCTCGACCCCGACGTTCGTCTCGAAGTCCTCGCTAAGGGAACACCCGGCCTTTCGGGCGCGGACATTGCCAACCTCGTGAACGAAGCGGCGCTCCTTGCGGCGCGGCAGAATTTCAAGGTCGTCACGATGCGGCACTTTGAAGATTCAAAGGACAAGGTGATGATGGGAATGGAGCGAAAGTCCGTCATCATCTCCGACCGGGAGAAGAAAATAACGGCGTATCACGAATCGGGGCACGTGCTCGTGGCTAAATTCCTTCCGGAGGCGGACCCCGTGCACAAGGTGACGATCATCCCGCGCGGCCGGGCCCTTGGGGTCACAAGCTATCTCCCCATCGACGAAAAGCATACCTACTCGCGCGATTACCTCGAGGCAATGATCACCTATGCGCTCGGCGGACGCGCAGCGGAAAAACTTATTTTTAATCAGATTACAACGGGCGCAGGGAACGATATCGAGCGCGCGACGGAGCTGGCGCGGAAGATGGTGTGTGAGTGGGGGATGAGCAGGAAGCTCGGCCCTCTCGCCTATGGAGCCAAGGAAGAGGAGTTGTTCCTCGGGAGGGAAATTACGCGCTCCCGGAATTTCAGCGAGGCCACTGCCGTTTCGATCGACGCCGAAGTGAGAAAGATTGTCACCGAGGCCATGAAGCGGGCAGAAACGATTCTCAAGCAGAACACCGGCAAACTGCACGCACTCTCCGAGGCGCTGTTGGAACGCGAGATCCTCGACTCCGAGGAGATCGACAAGCTCCTGAGGGGGGAACATCTGCCGCCTCCGGAGAAGCGCTCGAACGGTCAGGGTGATGCCGACGTGACACCTGCATCCCCCGCCCCTGCCGTTGTCGAAAGCATTCCCAAGAGCAAGAAAGCTCCATGAAGGAGGAGTCGCCTCGGGCCGCTCATGTCCCGGGCGAACAGATCGACCACCGCGGCGATCGAGAGACGGAAGCCACGATCGCTTACCGGTACGAGCTCATCCGTAAGGCGATTCATCTCGGCTCCCTCTCCATCCCCATCATCTATTCCTTCATCTCGAAACAGGAAGCGCTCCGGCTCCTGATTCCTGTCACCGCGTGGTTTCTCCTCGTCGACATCGGGCGATACTATTTTCCGCCGGTTGCAGACCTTTTTTACAGGACGTTTGGCTGGCTGCTCCGCAAGAAGGAGCTGGATGCTCAAACCAAGCGGCTGAACGGCGCGACCAACATCCTGCTTTCCGCTTGCCTCTGCGTGGCGCTCTTCCCCCGCATCATCACCATCACCGCTTTCTCCATCCTCATCATATCCGATTCGACTTCCGCACTCGTGGGACGCAAGTACGGAAGGCGCAAATTCTTCAACAAGAGTCTTGAGGGCTCCCTGGCATTCCTCATCTCCGCGATGCTCGTCGTCCTTGTCACTCCCAAAATCCAATCGCATCCGCTCGAATTTGCCGCGGGTTTCATCGGCGCCGTTGTCGGTACAGTGTTTGAAGCGCTGCCGGTCGGGATCGATGACAACATCTCCGTCCCGGTCAGCGTCGGGGCGGTCATGTGGGGATTCTACGCGGTGTTCCTGCCGTCGTTCAATCTGTCATAACTTCCTGCGGGAACGAACGACGAGCGACCCCCTCCCGGCCAAGGGTTCCGGAAGGGAGCCGTCGTCACAGGGAGATAAGGAGCTCCCTGATGGGGTCTTATTGCTTGCCCGTCTGAAGTTCGGCGAGCAGAACGGCAAGAAGCTCGGGGGCGACAGGTTTCGTCAGAACGTCCATCGCACCGTTTTCAATGAATGCTTTGTGGCTCGCATCGGAGTCGCGGCCGGTGACAAGAAGGAACGGTATATCCCGCGTCGCCGGGTCTTTTTTCAGCTCGGCAATGACCTCGAGTCCGTTCTTCTTCGGCATGTCGTGGTCTGAGAGAATAAGGTCGACCGGGACCTTCTTCACGAGGTCAAGGATTTCCTGCCCGTCGGATGCGTGGAGGACCGTTGCGTTCGGCCACAAGCGCTTCATGTATCGCGTGTGGAGAATCCGGACGCCCTCGTCGTCATCGGCAATGATGACGTTTCCGGCCGCGCTCGGTATCGTCGCGGGGAACGTGAGCGTGAACGCCGTGCCGTGTCCGACAACGCTTGAAACGGTGATCGAACTGTTGTGCTTTTCCATTATTTCCTGACAGACAGGCAGCCCGAGCCCCGTTCCCTTCTCTCCGTTGAGACCCTTCCGCGTGTATTTTTCCTCAATCTTGAAAAGTTTGTGAATGTCCTTCTCCGGTATCCCCATCCCTGTGTCCCGGACCACCACCGTCCATTTTCCCGCAATCTTCGGACCTTGCTCGATCGTGATCTGCCCTCCGGCCGGCGTGAACTTCAGCGCGTTCCCTATCAGATTGTTGAACACCTGGAGCAGCATCTCCTCGTCTCCCTGGATCGTCATTCCTCCGGTCAGCCGGGATTCCACGTCTACGCGCTTCTGTTTGGAAAGCCCCATGAGCGTCCGGATGGACTTTGTCGCGATCTCGTCCAGACTGAGGAGCTTTGAATCCATCTTCACTCTCCCCGTCTCCAGACGCGACCAGTCGAGCAGTTTCGTCACCAGCGCGAGCTGGTCTTTCGCGGAATCGTTGATAAACTTGAGGAACTGCATCTGTTCCTGCTCGCTCAGCGTTTCCCGCTCGTTGATCAGCAGGTCGCAAAAGCCGAGGATGCTGCCAAACGGGGATCGGAGATCATGCGAAAGAATCGAGAAGAGCTTGTCCTTCTGAGCGTTCAATTCCTTGAGTGAGCGCTGTGAGTCCTCAAGCGCTTTAACGTACTCCTCAATTTTTACTTCAAGCTCTTTTTTCGCCGTGACATCCTCCATCGTCCCTTCAAACCCCTCGACCCGGCCGTTCTCGTCGATGAGAGTCCGGGCGTGCTCGATGACGGTGATGACCTCTCCGTTTTTCCGCTTCAATCGTATCTCGAGGTTGCGCACGTACCCTTTTCGAAGAAGCATTTCAGTTACGGATGTGCGGTCGTTCGAATGTGCGTACACATCGTTCGCAATGTCCAGGTTCGCCAGCTCCAGGAAGGAATCGTAGCCCAGAAGTTTCAGCAGCGAGCCGTTCGCGTTCACGAATCGGCCTGCGATGGATGACACAAACATGGGCTGGATGGAATTGGCAAAAAGGGAGCGATACTTTGATTCACTTTCCTTCAAAGCCCGCTCCGCGTTGCGCTGGTTCGTCACGTCCCGGAAGTTCGTCAGAAGCAGTGTCTTGCCTTCTTCATTCTGCACGAAGGAGCTTGAGACTTCAAAGGACTCGATGGAGCCGTCTGCCGACTTCCTGCGTCGCTCGATGACGGGGGAAACCTGCCGTGCGCGGAAGCGTCGCCGGTAGGAGGCGAGCGTCCGCTCCGGTCCCTGGATGCCGGGATACGCGACTGTGAAGGGGCGGCCAAGCATCGCATTTTCCGTCAGGCCCGCCATTCTCGAAAATGTGGAGTTGACCATGACGATCAACCCATCCTCGTCGGTCAATAACTTCCCCACGCCCGAGCCCTCCCAGATTTTGTGAAAGAGCATCTCGGCGGTGAATGGAATTGACGGTCTTTCGATGCGCGGGGCGGGCGAGAAAGGAAGCACGTTCAGGGCTGATGCCTTTTCGGTCGATGCTGCAACTGTCGTCATGGCGACCCCTCGGTCCTTGGTTTTGAGTGTGTGAACTAACCAGGGAAGCACAACGGGAGTGCCAATCGCACAGCGGCGAAAATCGACGAAAAAGTGGGCAGATCGCACTTCTTCGAAGTAAATTCTACAAAGCGAGCTTGCCGAAATAGGGGGGAAGTTTGCTGCGGCTTACCAGTCCACCTTTACGGAGCGGATTGCGCCGATCCGGTCTTCGTACTTGACGAATCCGTTCTTTCTTCCAAACGCGACGATATCGACGAGGACGCGGACATCCTGTTTGCAGTACTCCGCGATCTGGTCGACCTTCCCTTCTTTCCACCACTGGAGTGCCACGAGGCCATCGGCGGTTTTGCCGATCCCGAGCGTCGCGTGCGCCAGCGAATCGAGCTTCAGGCGATGACCCAACCTTTTGCTGAGGTCCGCGAGAACGTCGAACGACTTCAGCGTAATGGGGAGCGGATTTCCGTAGTAGCTGAGGACTTTCGAATCGAACCCGTCGCCGTTGAAACTGACGACTTTGTCGAACCGGGAGAGATACGGAAGAAGGTTCGGGACGTCCGCTTCATTCCATCTTCTGAAGTCGTCGTCGGTGCTCCACGTGATGGCGACCGAAACGCGCATCAAGTGCACGTTATTCCATCCTCCAACCTCCGCCGCGGATTTTTGCGTTTCGATATCGTAGTAGACCTCGGAAGCAAAGAGGGATTGCTGCATCGTTCGGCCTAGCAGCAGCCGTAGATCGGCGGGTTCGCCGGAGCGGGTTGCACCTGCGAGGGCTCGAGATGCGGAGGTTCCTCTTTCCGGACGAGGACGGCATACCAGCGCCGGAACGCTTCGACCAGAATGACGACGGTGGCGGCCATCATCACGACGGTCAGACCCGAATTGATATAACCCTGCCGGGCAGTGGCCGGGTCCGACGTCAGAGGCCAGAAATTGTCCGAGATGTTGAGCCACGACGCGACGAGCGTGGTGATGGTGACGAACGCCATCGGGACGAGCGTCACCCAGATGTAGCGGACCTTGCGGGCATTGATGAGGGCGGTGGTCGCCACCGAGAGAGCAACGCCCGCGAGGAGCTGATTCGCTGTGCCGAACATCGGCCAGATCGAGCTGATGCTGCCGTTCCAGATGAAGTACGTCCACGCGAGGACGATGAGAGATGTGGACAGGAGCGTTCCGGGGAGCCAGTTCGATTGGCCGAAGGTCTTCCATGCCTTCCCGCCGAATTCCTGAAGCAGGAACCGGGCGACACGCGTGCCTGCATCGATCGTCGTGAGGATGAAGAGCGCTTCGAACATGATCGCAAAGTGATACCAGTACGACATGAGGCCGCGCATGCCGGGGAGTCCGGAGAAAATCTGCGCGAACCCGACGGCGAGGGAGACTGCTCCGCCGGGCCGGCCGACAACCCGTTCGCCGACTTCGCGCGAGAGCTCCTCAAGGTTGACGGGATGAATACCCAAAGCGGCAAATTTTTCGGGAGAGAGGTTGATGGCAAAATAATCCGCCGGGAAAAGCGAGCTGGCGGCGATGAGCGCGATGATGCCGACGACCCCTTCCATGAGCATTGCGCCGTAGCCGATCATGCGCGCGTCCGACTCGCGCGAGAGCATCTTCGGCGTCGTCCCCGACGAGACGAGCGCGTGAAAACCGGAGATTGCGCCGCACGCGATGGTAATGAAAACAAAGGGGAAAATTTTTCCCGGGATGATCGGCCCGCCGCCGTGGATGTATTCGGTCACCGCAGGCATCTTGATCACCGGCGCGGCGATGACCACGCCAACGATGAGCGCTGCGATCGTTCCGATCTTCATGTACGAGCTGAGATAGTCACGCGGAGTCAGGAGAAGCCAGACAGGCAGGACGGCGGCGATAAATCCGTATGCGCCGAGCGCCACGATGATGCCTTCGCGGGATAGCGTAAAGTACGGGCCGAGCGCCGATTGCGGAATAAGACTCCCGAGGAGGACCGCGCCGATGATGCCGGCGACGCCGATGAGACTCGCCTCCGCGATGTGCCCCGGCCGGATTTTGTACATCCAGAGTCCCACGAACAGCGCGATGGGAACCGTGGCCGCGATGGTAAACGTCCCCCACGAACTTTCCTTGAGGGCGTTGACGACGGCCAAACCCAGACCCGCAAGCGCAATCACGACGATGATCAGAATCGCAACGGATGCGACCACGCTGGCGAGAGGACTGACCTCATATCGCGCAATGTCGGCGAGCGACCGCCCGTTTCTCCTGATCGAGGCAACGAGGATCATAAAGTCGTGGACGGCCCCCGCAAGGCACACCCCAATCAGCAGCCAAAGGAACCCGGGCAAGAATCCGAATTGCGCCGCCAGGACAGGGCCAATGAGGGGACCGGCGCCGGATATCGCGGCAAAATGATGGCCGAAGAGCACCCATCGGTTCGTCGGCAGGTAGTTTTGGCCGTCGTTGAACGTATGGGCGGGGGTGACTCGTGTGTCGTCAAGAGCAACGACGTTGGCGGCGATGAAGGCGCTGTAATAGCGGTAAGCGATCGCCATGACGCACAGCGCGCCGAGGATAAACGGTATGGCGCTCATCGCAAGAGACTCCTTCGGGAATTGATGGAGGAAAAAATCATCTTCTCATGCCTGTCTTGCCCGGTTCCGCTCGGAATCGGATGAGATGAGGTGCGCTCCCGCCCTTTTCATCTCTTCCATTGAACGCGCACCATCCCCGGGATGTACATCGACCGCGGCGATGGCGTCTTTCACAACAAACGTCCTGAATCCCAGCCGGAGAGCGTCCAGCGTCGATGCGCGTACACAGTAGTCGGTTGCAAGGCCGACCACGTATAACTCGGTGACTTGTCGGTCCTTGAGAAATTTTTCGAGATTCACATTCGTCGCCTCGAACGCGGAATACCCGTCGTCCTTGTTCCCCGTTCCTTTGAGAAACACCTGTCCGATTTTCACGCTGTCGAGTTCCGGATGGAACTCCGCGCCCGGACGATTGTGGACGCAGTGGACCGGCCATTTCTGAAAGTGGACCGTCTGGCTTGGATGCCAATCTTTTGATGCCACGACGATATCGAACTGGTCCATGAGGCGGTTGATCACGGGGACGACCTTGTCGCCTTGCGGAACGGGCAGCGCTCCTCCCGGACAAAAATCATTCTGCACGTCGACGATCAGGAGCGCCCTCATCCCGCGCTCCGGGCACGACGGGAGCGGCCGTCGGCACCATGATGCCGAGAAAGATCTTCCCTCAAATTCAGGAGCTTCTGACTCACCCCGACCTTGTACGTGTGAGGGTTTTCGAAACGCCGATGTTCCGGCGACAGGTGTCTCAGTCTGTCCCGGGCATAGAGAGCACTGGTTTCCGCCCGGCGTTCCGCCGAGACCCTTTTCCCATCTTCCATCCTCTTCTCAAACAACGGCTCCTCCCGCAATCCGGACACCCGCGTGCTCTGGCCGGCGAGGTATGGATGATGGATCTCATCGACCGACCGCTCGGCATCGAGCAACACGCCATCCGCACGGAATTCATCCCCGTCCATCGAATAGCGGACGAGCTTCTTGCTTCCCGGAAGCGTCGTCTTCGAAATATTATCGGAAAATTTTATTCTCGGTTTATCATCGCACATGCTCATCTTGTACACCCCGTCGAGCGACGGAGAACCTTCCGCCGTGACCAACCGCGTACCGACGCCGAACGTATCGACCGGCGCTCCCTGTTGCAGAAGACTCCGGATAAGATATTCGTCCAACTGGTTGGAAACAACGATCTTGACACCGGAGAGCCCGGCATCGTCGAGCATCGAACGGGCCTTCTTGCTCAGGTACGCGAGGTCTCCGCTGTCCAACCGGATGCCGAGCAGCCGCTTCCCCTTTTTTTCCAACTCGCGCGCGACCGCAATGGCGTTCGGAATTCCCGATGTGAGCGTATTATACGTGTCGACCAGCAGGACGCAGCCGTCGGGGAAAAGCTCCGCAAACGTGCGAAACGCCGAGAGCTCGTCGTCGAACGATTGGACCCAGGAATGCGCAAGGGTCCCCGATGTCTGAAGCCCGTACGTGAATGCGCTGTAGACGTTGGATGTGGCGTCGACGCCGCCGATGATCGCGGCCTTGCTTGCGTGAATTCCGCCGAGACCCTGGGCCCGCCGGAGGCCGAAATCGACCAGCCGTTTGTCGCCCGCCGCAAGGCGTATGCGCGATGCCTTCGTCGCGATGAGCGATTCGAAATTGAGCAGATTCAGCAGGACGGTTTCGACCAGCTGCGTCTCCAGGAGAGTTCCGTCAACGCGGACGAGCGGCTCGAGGGGAAATACCGGCTCGCCCTCGGAAACCGAATGGATCGTTCCGCGGAATCGGAACCGCTGCAGGTATGACAGGAAGTCATTGTGGAATTTCAGCGACCGCAGGTAGTCGATGTCGTCGGGACGAAACTCGAGGGACTCGAGCAGACTCAGCAGGTCCTCAAGGCCGGCGAAGATGACGTATCCGCCGCCAAAGGGATTTTCGCGGAAGAAATAATCGAACGTAGCCGGGGATGCTGCCTTTCCCGTGAGGAAATATCCCTGAGCCATGGTGAGTTCGTAGAAATCGGTGAAGAGAGCCGCATGCGATTCGGGAAGGCCATGCGCGGGTTTGCGCCGGCGCTTAGAAGGCGTCGCGGATATGGTTGATCTCCGGTTCTTCACCTTTCAGCTGAATCGCGACAATGTCGAAGCGGCACGGCTTCTCCTCGATCCCGTGTTCGAGAAGATATCCTTCCGCGACGTTGCGTATCTGCTCCTCCTTTTGAGGCGTCACGGACTCTTCGGGATATCCGAACGCGAGGGATGAGCGCATCTTCACTTCGACGAAGACGAGTTCTCCCCCGTCCTCGGCAACGATATCGATCTCCCCCCGTTCGAAGCGATAATTTCGCGCAAAAATCTTGAACCCCTGCCCCTCGAGATACCGTGCGGCGATTTCTTCCCCCTTGTTTCCCTGTTCACGCTTGTTGACGGTCATGATTCAAACCCAAACTCGCGAAAACGTACGGAAAGAAGGATGGAAAAGCAACGAATCGGGGGCGAAGGTTTTCCAGACGGCCTTTCACGTGCCTCCATGACTACCGGTTCGAATCGAGCGTCGAGACATGAAAGCTCCGGCGGTGTATGGGGCAGAGTCCGTATCGACGGATCGCCTCGATATGATTTCGCGTGCCGTACCCTTTATGACGGCCGAATCCGTAGACAGGAAATTCCCGGTCGAAAGCCAGCATCATTGCATCGCGCCGCACTTTCGCCACGATTGAAGCCGCCGCAATCGTCATCGACTTCGCATCTCCGCCGATAATATTTGTGAACCGGATCTCGCCGTCCGTGAAAGAGTTTCCGTCGATAATCGCGAGTCGCGGGACCTTGGAGAGCGAACCGATGGCGCTGCGCATGGCAAGAGTCGTCGCGTTGAGAATGTTCAGACGGTCGATGGTTTCATGATCGACGACACCCACGGCAACATCCACGGCCACGCGGCAAATGACATCATACAGTTCTTCTCTTCGCGAGGGAGTGAGTTTTTTTGAATCGTCAACACCGTCAATGCGAGTCCCGGGCTCGAAGACGACTGCCGCGGCCACCACCGGACCCGCGAGAGGTCCCCGGCCGGCCTCGTCAACCCCCGCGAGGAGGTCGATGCCGGAAGTCCAGTATGCCTGGTCGAAATCCGACAGCGTACGATTCATGAACCGAGGTAGATGGCCAGAAGACCCCCGGCCATCGCCCCTTTCAGGGTTGTGCTGAGCATCCGCAATCGACGCGGCGTAGGCGGACGCCAGAGCGTCACCGCCACGAACGCGAGCGCGAGGTCGACGACGAGTACCACAGAGAGAAACGTCGCGGAATATATCCCGGCGAGAAAGGCGGCAATGGTCGCGCAGATGAGGAGGAGGATGACGACGGAGGCGAACCGCAGAGCGACGTCGGCTCCGAACGCCACCGGCAGCGTCGCAGCTTTATTGCGCGCGTCCCCTTCCGTATCCTCCACATCTTTCACCAGCTCGCGGGCGAGATTCGAAAGAAACGCAAAGAGAGCCGGGATGAGCGCCCGGCGAATTTCCCCGGCTGCGACGCCGCCATAAATAAAAGCCATCCCCGTCATCGTCGCCACCAACACGTTGCCCGCAAGAAGCGTCCGTTTCAGGAATCGACTGTAGATGTAGAGGAGCCCTGCGCTGACGAGGGCGACCAGGAGGGCCGACGAGTTGAGAAAAAGATTGACAGAAATGCCGACGACCGACAGGATCGCCCAGACCCCCAACGCATCCCTTTTCTGCAACGCACCGCTCGGCAGGGGGCGCCCGGGCCTATTGATGCGGTCGATCTCAATATCGAAGTAATCGTTGATTGCGTTCGCGCCTCCCGCGACCAGCATGCCGGTGATCGGCGCGAGAAGGAGCGGAAGTATCCGGAGGGACGGACGGGAGCAGATGACCACGGCCGCGGCGATCGATGCGAACGTCATGAGGGCGTTGAGGGGCCGCACGAGCCGGATGCAGGCGGTCAGTTTAGAATTCATTGATAAGCCGGAAGTGAAGTTTTGCGGTGCTGAACGTGTCCCCTTCGCCGAAACCGATGCTGACACCGATGACGCCCACGGCCGTATCGAGCCGCACGCCGAGGCCGTAGCCCGTTTTCGTCTCGTGAAATGCCGGAGTCCCGGAAACGGAAACTGCCGGCTGTGCGATGTAGCCCTCATCGAGAAATCCATACACGAACGAGCGGCGTCCGGAGAGGAATCGATATTCGAAATTCGCCCATGCAACGCGCGAACCCAGGAACTGACCTTCGCGATACCCGCGGAGCGTCGAAGCGCCCCCCAGCCGGAACATGTCGCTCTCGTCGAGGGATGCGCTGCTGTAATCACGGAGATGAACCTCGGTTGCGAGAACCTCGCTGCCGACAACGCGCACATACGTGAGGAAGTCCATCGTCACGCGCTGGGTCGAATTACGCATCGAACTTGGGACAATCGGGCTCTGAGAAATGGTCTTGATTCCCGTGGCATACTCCGTTTGGTACAGAAATCCCCTCGTCGGATTCGCAGGGACATCTCTTGAATCATAGCGGACGGAGGCGCCGATGTTTGTCGTCCTGCTCTCCGCGACAACCGTACTCCCATAACCCTGAGCCGGGATCGTCGTGGATGTGGAAATGAGGCCGCCGAGCGTGAGCGCGTCGGTGATCATGAAATCCACCCGCCCGTCGTACCGCGAGAGGACGTAGGTCGAGTCCTGTTTCCGCTGGAAGTAGCCGACGCCCGCGTTCAACGGAAGATTCGCGACCCACGGTTCGAGATAGTTCAGCTCGAGCTCCTGGGTGCTCTGGTTTTCCCGAAACCAGCGCGCCGCGAGCTTCCGCCCCGTCCCGAGGAGATTCCGGAACTGCATGTCGACAAGCCCTGTCGCATAGCCGGGAAGTCCCGGTCCGGGCGAAGGAACGTAGCCGACGACGCCGTCGAAGGTGCTTGAAGCCCCTTCGGCGACCTGAATGAGGATTCCGCCGGCGCTCGACTCGGTCAGGTACAATTGCGGATCGGAGACGGAAGAGAAGAGCTGCAGCTGTTCGAGCCGCCGCCGGATTGTGGGAGCCAGGTCCGAACGGTAGACCTCGTTTTCCTCAAGCCGGATCGCGCGCGAGATAACGTAATCCTTGGTGGTCGTATTGCCGGTGATGCGCACCTGGCTCACGCGCACGAGCGGACCCCGGTCGACCCCCAGGACAACGTCCACGCGGGAGGTGTCATTCTCACGCCGCACGTTGACGCGCTGTACGACGATCCGGGCGAACGGATATCCCGAATTTTCGAGGTCACCAAGGACGGATTCAATCTCCGATTCAATCGCTTCCTTCGAGAAACGACCCCCGGCCGGCATGGAGATGCTTGCCTCCGGCGACGACGGGATTCCGGGAGTTTGGTCCTCAACCCGGAGACTCTCGACCACGGCCGGATATCCCCCCGCAATTCGAATGCGGACATCGACCGTGCCTCCTGCGCGCCTCCGCTCGATCGAATCGATGCGCGCATCCAGAAATCCGCCGTCGTGCCAGAGCGACAGGACGCGAAGACTGTCGGCGCGAAGCGACCGCTCATTGAAAACCGAGCCGGACCGGAGCGTGAGCGCGGAGTCCAACCCTCCCGCAACCATT